>NZ_JACJSM010000005.1 GCF_014698145.1 Oscillatoria sp. FACHB-1406
GTGAAGGCTGGTGCTATGAAGCAGAAACCTAAGTCGTAGCGTCCTCGTTTTTGAGGTCTCCTCAAAAATATGGACGGGCGCGTGAGGTTTAGGAATCCCCGCGCCTAAAGGCGCGGGGAGGATGTCAACAATCTTCAAGATTGCACTTAGAAACGCGCAGTTGAGCGTTGTTCGCTTAAATCTAACAAAAGTCGGAGCGAACGAGCGTTTGTTTTTGGAGTCGGCAATGCCCGCCCAGCGCAATCTTATCAGGAGTAAGGAATGGATGGGTTGGATTGAAAATCGAGAAGGTCGGTTCGGAGCGCGATCGCCTTGTTATCCTGAGATTAAACGCTTACTCCTGCTCCTTACTAAATCTTCATGAACGAACAACCAACCCGTATTTGCATTCTCGGTGGGGGCTTTGGCGGTCTTTATACCGCCCTGCGCTTAAACGAACTCCCCTGGGAACGCTCCCAAAGACCAGAAATTACGCTAATCGATCGCAGCGATCGCTTCTTATTTTCCCCCCTGTTGTACGAACTCGTCAGCGGCGAAATGCAAACCTGGGAAGTTGCCCCGCCTTTTGCCGAACTGCTCGAAGGCACCGCCATTAAATTCTGCCACGCCTGCGCCACGGAAATCGACCTCGAAGGCAAACAAATTCTCCTGGAAGGGGGAACAACCCTCCCTTACGATAAACTCGTCCTCTCCGTCGGCGGTAAAACTCCGCTCGACGTTCCCGGCGCGAAAGACTACGCCCTCCCCTTCCGTACCCTCGAGGATGCTTACCGCCTCCAAGCCCGCCTGCGCGACCTCGAAGCATCCGAACGCGATAAAATTCGCATTGCCATCGTCGGCGGCAGTTATAGTGGCGTAGAACTCGCCTGCAAGCTCGCCGACCGCCTCGGCGAACGCGGTCGTATTCGTATCATCGAGCGCTGTCCGGATATCTTGACCAATGCAGTAGAATTTAATCGTAAATCCGCTAAAACTGCTCTGGAAGCACGTCAAATCTGGCTGGATCTCGAAACCGACGTGCAATCGATCGACTCAGATGCGATCGCTTTGCTGTATAAAGGACAGGTAGACATCATCCCTGCGGATATTGTGTTGTGGACAGTCGGAACGACAGCCACCCCGCTGCTTGAAACGCTGCCCCTAAAACGCGAAACCCAAGGACGAGTCGTTATTGCACCCACCTTACAAGTTCTTGATTGCGACGGCGTATTTGCCCTCGGCGATTTAGCCGACTGTCGGGATGCCGTCGGTCAAAAAGTCCCTGCCACCGGTCAAAGTGCGATTCAGCAAGCCGATTATTGTGCTTGGAACCTGTGGGCATCTCTAACGGGTCGCCCTCTGTTGCCCTTCCGCTATCAGCCTCTCGGAGAAATGATGACTCTCGGAATCGAGAGTGCCACAGTTTCCGGGATGGGGATAAAATTGGACGGTTCTTTGGGATATCTGACCCGGCGACTGGCCTATCTTTATCGTCTCCCAACTCTCAAGCACCAGCTTGCAGTCGGCTTGAATTGGATAACCCAACCGCTGGCGGAGCTTTTGTCCCAGTAAGCGTTCACAAGAAGGCTCGATGGAAAAACCGCAAGTCATTTTTTTAGATGCTGTCGGAACGCTATTTGGCGTTCGCGGCAGCGTGGGGGAAATCTACGGCGAAATCGCCCGCGAGTTTGGCGTGGAGGCCGAAAGTGCCGCTTTAGAACGTGCCTTCTACCAAGTTTTTCAGGCGAGTAGCCCCTTAACCTTTCCCGGTGTCAGCGTAACTGAAGTTCCCCGACGCGAGTTTGAGTGGTGGTACGAAGTTTCGAGGCTTACGTTTGAGAAAGCGAATGCGCTGGAACAATTTTCAGATTTTCAGGCTTTCTTTACTCGCCTTTACGGACACTTCGCAACCCCTAAGCCCTGGCAGGTTTACCCGGATATTCTTCCCGCTCTCGAAAAGTGGAAGGAGCAACGGATTGAGTTAGGAATTATCTCGAACTTTGATTCTCGCATCCACGCTGTCTTGGAAGGATTGGAACTGAGAAAATATTTTCACAGTATTACCATCTCCTCGAGTCTCGGGGTTGCTAAGCCCGACCCGGCTATTTTTCATAAAGCTTTGGCTAAACACCAGTGCGAACCGAGTCGCGCTTGGCACGTCGGCGATAGCGTTAAAGAAGATTACGAAGGGGCAAAGGCTGCCGGACTGCACGGGATTTTGCTGGAACGGCAGCCCGTTCTCGTTTAAAACTCGGCCCGAGCGACTCGTCAATCCGAACAACGCGCCCCCTTTAAAGGGAACAGCCGCGCGAATCAATGGTGACACCGAGCGAGCATCGGCTATCCTTGAAGATAATTTATCTTTGACAGGGGAATGACGCTTTGGACAGAGCAAGCCATCAAAAGATACTCGGTTATTTCATTGAGGAAGCGAAAGAACACCTTGAAACCCTCGAACAAGGGTTAATGGAGTTGAATGTTGTGGTTCGCGACCCAGAACGCCTTAACGAGATGTTTCGCGCCGCCCACTCGATTAAAGGGGGTTCGGCGATGCTGGGCTATAACGAAATTCAGAAAACTGCCCATCGCCTCGAAGATTGCTTCAAGATTTTAAAAGATCATGAAGTCCCCGTCAATTCTAAGTTAGAACATTTATTCCTCGATGGGTATGAAGCATTAAACGATTTGTTGACAAAATTAGAAAGTCCTTCGGGACTCCCCGATGAGGAGGCAGAAAAGATTTCTAAGGCAGCAGAACCTTCGTTTGCCGAACTGCAACATTATCTGCTGACTTTGGTGGGGGTAGAAATTCCAGAACTCGAAGGAAGTGCTTCTTTGGGTGCTAGCGTAGCCTCCCGAACAAACGAATCCGTCCCGCAGGCCAGCATCGCCCAACAGCAGACTGTTCGCCCCGAATGGGAAGTTGCCGCCCAAATTCGGAAGATTCTGAAACAGATGTTAGAAGTTTTTAAACAAAAATCCAACGCTCAAACTCGCAAACAATTGCAGCAGTTCTGCGCGAGTTTAGCTAAGCTTGCTCCTCAAGAAAAGGGCTGGCAACTGTTAACGAAAAGCGCTTATCAAGCGATTGGAAATCCGAAATTCACTTACCGAGTTTTAGCTCCTGTTATTCTTAAAGAATTAAAATTGGGAAGCGATTGCATTGCTTTGGGGAAAGGAGAGGAAATTCAAACGAGCGCAAGCCTCAAGCAGATGGCAAAAGCCAACGTTCCTCAAATTCTCATTTCTGTAGATCCAAAGATTGCAGCTAAGACTCTCAAACAAACTTTTAATTCCCAACAGTTATCTCAACTCGTCCAACTTTTAAGCGTTTAAGGAACTAACGATTGTTAAATGCTGACTTTGTTTTACAATACCGTACAAATTTTAAAACCGATCTTGGTTCCTTTGTGCTTCGTCGTTGCTTGGACATTCTTTCTGCTTTTAGGGTGGTCGCTCTTTAGCAGTATTCGCGATGTCTTGCAACGGAGTAAAGTGATGCACGATATTCCCTGTACGAACTGCCAGTTTTTTACAAATGACTATCGATTAAAATGTACGGTTCGCCCACACATTGCGAATACCGAAAATGCGATCGGTTGTTTGGATTATCGCGGTAAAGAAAACCCGTTTTCTTTGTATTGATTGTTTTGAATGGAAGGCAGCGTTGAGTTACCTCGGTTGGGAAGAACGCGCGCCCATTTTACGAGATAAACGGTCGAAAGCAAGCGGCATTGGTAGCGGTTGCTGGTTTAACTGACGCTGCCGAACTGCATCTAAGCGTTGCAGGCTTTCGATCGCGGCTTTGCGGACTAAGGCACTGGATTCGCGCGCGAGCATGACCTGAATATACTCGATAACGGTTTCGCGATCGCTGGCGCTCAATTTTCCCTTGGCTGCCCGTTGTGCTAATTGTCGCACCGCGATCGCGCGTTTGAGGGGATCGTTATCGGTGAGTTCGCCTAACAGTCGCTCGAACCGATCTTCCCAATTTCCCTCGCGGCGATCGCAAATTTGCCAGCCCAGCAACACCAACGTCAGTATGGTTCCTAACCCTTGAAAGATCGCTCCAACGGCCAGCCAGCGATTTTCGCTTTCCGCCCACATCGAAGTCGCCGCGTAGGTCAGAAGTGCTGCAAAGCCGCCACTCCCAACGGCAAAGGCAAAGGGACGCTGAGAACTGCGTAAAAAGCGTTCGAGTTGCGATCGATAGGCTTGCCAACCGCCTTGCTGTAGCATATAAACCGCTAGCATTGCGCCCATCCCGATAGCCGTTGCTAGCAACAGTTTCCAATCCCAAACGATTAAAAGAGCTAAACCCAATCCACCAAAAAGCCAACGCTGCGAACCTCGCAAAGTGGAAAAAAGACCATTCAAACCGCGCAGGACTCGGCGTTCTAACTTCAAATCTGCGAGTCTGCGAGCGAGGTCAACGGATTGCTTTTGCCAAAAGGACGCTTGTGCCACTGGAATTCCTAGACGCTGTAACGGTTTACGAGTCGGGTTCGCCTGCTCCTACGATATAGCATACAAGCTTGAGGCAGTTTGTAAACAGCGAATAGGAGTCGGTTCAAAAGGCTGTAGGAACAGGCTTGCCGACAGTCTTTAATCCAACCCCAACAAAATCGTTGCAGGGGCGGGTTCGCTCTAACGGGTATCAAACCGAGAAAAACCCGCCTCGTCCTTTAACAGCGATTATACGCCCGGACCCATGCCGATAGTTCCAGCATAAACCGCGCGATCGCCGAGTTCTTCCTCGATCCGCAACAGGCGATTGTACTTCGCAACCCGTTCGCTACGACACAGAGAACCCGTTTTAATTTGTCCGGCGCGCGTCGCGACGGCTAAATCGGCAATTGTCGTATCTTCGGTTTCCCCGGAACGGTGGGAAATGACGCAGCGGAATTGATGGCGCTTCGCTAAATCGATGGTTTCCAACGTTTCCGTCAGCGTGCCGATTTGATTGAGTTTAATCAAAATCGCATTGCCCGCCCGTAAATCGATTCCTTTTTGCAAGCGCGTCGGATTGGTAACAAACAAGTCATCGCCGACTAACTGAATTTTGCTGCCCAACTTTTCGTTCAGCAATTTCCAATTGTCCCAATCTTCTTCGTGTAAACCATCTTCAATAGAAACAATGGGATATTTATCGACTAATTTGCCCAAATAGTCGATAAAATCAGCCGGACTGTGGGGACTGCCATCGTAAACGTACTGCCCCTCTTTGTAAAACTCGCTGGCAGCAACATCCATCGCCAGAGAAACTTCTTCGCCCGGTTTGTAACCCGCTTTTTCAATCGCTGCAACCAGAATTTCTAATGCTTCTTCATTAGATTTCAGGTTGGGCGCGTAACCGCCTTCATCGCCAACACCGCCTAAAAGTCCTTCGCTGGCCAAAACTTTGCTGAGGGTGGCGAAGACTTCCGCGCCCCAGCGCAAAGCTTCGGCAAAAGTAGGCGCGCCGCCCGGAACGATCATGAACTCTTGGAAATCGACGTTATTGGCTGCATGAGCGCCGCCGTTAATCACGTTCATGAGGGGAACGGGCAAAACGTTGGCTAAGGGGCCGCCGAGGTAACGATAGAGGGGAATTTGCAGTTCGCCAGCAGCGGCTTTTGCAGTAGCGAGAGAGACTGCAAGAATGGCATTTGCACCCAGTTCGGACTTATTAGCAGAACCGTCGCACTCCATCATCGCGCGATCGATCGCGATTTGATCGAAAGCATCCATATCCAGCAATTGCCGCTCGATTTTTTCGCGAATATTGCGAACCGCTTTGAGAACGCCTTTACCGCCGTAACGATGCTCGTCGTCGCGCAGTTCGTGAGCTTCAAACGTTCCGGTAGATGCGCCGCTAGGGACTTGGGCGAGGCCGACAACGCCGCTTTCTAAGCGAACTTCCGCTTCTACAGTCGGCCGTCCTCGAGAATCGAGAATTTCCCGGCCCGCGATCGCTTCAATGATAGCTTCTGTCTTCTCTAACACAAATGCTTCCTCGCTGTTAATTAAAAGTTCGATCCCGTTACAGGATAAAGCCTCAAGGCTCGAAAGAACGTTTATTTAAGCATATTTTTGAGTCCGAGTGAGGGGGGGATGGCGCTCCGGTCGTAGTTTAATATCGTTCGAGGAACTCGCGCAACACTGCCAGCGCTTCCGGGGAAATTTCGTGTCCCATATCGAACTCGCTGTACTCCACCGTTACTCCCGCCGCTTCTAGCTTCTGTTTGGCTTCCCGCGCGAGGGAAATGGGAACGACATAATCTTGCCGCCCGTGAAGAGAAAGAACTGGCGGCGGTTGTTTGCCCGGTTGGGGTGCGGAATGCAAATAACCGCTCAAGCAGCACAATCCTGCTAACGGCAGTTGCAGCCCGACATCGAGCGTCATTGCGCCGCCTTGGGAAAAACCCGCCAAAATGGTTCGAGCGAGGGGAATTCCAGTCGTGGTTTCTAAGGAAAGCAGCCAATTGGTTAAAAGTTGGCGACTCTCGTCTAAGCCTGCATAACCCGACCGTTCCAGCGCATACCACGCCCGTCCTCCGGCGATTTGCGGGTGCGAAAATGGCGCTTCGGGAAATATCATTTCCATGTCGGGGAGATTGAGAAAGGGCGCGAGGGAGGCTAAATCGCGGGAGTTTGCACCCCAACCGTGCAGGGCGACGAATAGGTGAGTGGCGGATTTGCCACTTTTGGGTGCGAGGGAAATTGATTCGAGAGCCATTTGTGTATTAGTAAACAGTTATTAGTTTTTAGGGGGCGGGTTATCAGCAGCGACTTAATGGAGTTGGGTTGCTGAAATCCTTACCCTCAACTCGTCTGCCCATCCCTTGCTTATTTCAGGAGATTGCGGGGTGGAATGGCGCGACCTTCATAAAACTTGCGCTCCAAACGCGCTAAGCTCAACCAAGCTGCTGCCAGTCCTAAACTCAGCGCTGTGAGGGAAATTGAGAGTGCGGTGCTTAAATAAATGGCGACCAGGGGGAGACAAATCCACGCGATCGCGCCGACAATGGCACACCACAAGCGTAACTGTTGAATGCGTTGCAGCGCGCCCCGACAACTGGCACATTTTTCAGTATGAGAATGGTAGCGATCGAGGAGTTGTTCCGGCGCTTTGGGCGGCGAAAAACTTTCCGTTGGGAAGGGATCGGCTTGATAGCGGTTGACCCAATTGCGAAATTCGGTTACAAAGCGATCGGCTTTGGTGGGTAAATAAAAGGCTCGATTAAAGTTAGTGCTGCCGCCTCTTTTTTCTAAGTAACGTTCTTGGAAATACAAGAAGATTTGATCGTCTTCGAGAATTGCATTTTGACCGATATGAGAATACCAACGCGGCGTTATTTTGAAAATTAATGCTGGGAATTTTGAGGGAAATTTAAAGGGAAAACGCGCAAAAATTCGACATTCTCCTTTACGAATTGGAGTGGCATAAACGACGGTGAGCGTTCTGCCGAATTGCTTTGAGGTTAAGTCGTGCCACATTAATCCCGGCGCGATAAAGGTGGTGTCCTGCCGTCCTAATTTACCGCGTCTAGGCCCTTCTTCCCAAACGCCTGTAAATCCTTGTTTGGTCGATTCAACCACTTCTAATTCGACGGGGGCGGCGTTGGCGCGATTGCCGACGGAACGATGATGGGTGAAGGGGAGGTGGCTGGAATCGAGGACGTTTTCGAGTAAGGTGAGGGCATCGTAGGGAAGATCCCGGAAGGTATCGATGCAAACCCAATCGTCGGCGGCATCTTCAAGGGGTTCGACAACGGGAACGGCGGTTGTTGGGGCGTTTTCGGGGTTTCCGGGGTAAACAAATAGCATTCCTTGGTAGATGGCGGTCGGAAGGGCGGCGACGCAGGCACGCTGGGAGGTTTCGGCTTTACTGCCTTCAAGCTGTTGCGGAATGATTTCGCAATGTCCTTCGCCGGAAAAGGCCCAGCCGTGATAGGGACATTCGAGTTGTCCGGCTTCGTTAATGCGACCTTGGGAGAGTGGGGCGAGGCGATGGGGGCAACAATCTTCAAATACGCGCCAAGATTGGCTGTTTTCTTCCCACCAAACGACTAAATCGCGATCGAGGAGGGTGAAGGGGTTGGGTTGAGCGCGATCGAGGTCTTGGAGATAGAAGATGGGATACCATGCTTCTTGGGGATCGAAGCGATCGCGATCGCGTCCGCCGACGGGATGCACAGTGCTTTGGTCTTGGGGCGTTACGAGATTTATCATTGAAGAACGCGGTGGGCTGGGTAGGTTCTTCTTTTTAGTATAGTTTTGTTAAGCTCGAACTGGGGAAGCTTAAGGCATCTCGCGCAGCGCTTGAATTTCCTCAACTGTTAGCCCGGTTGTTTGCGCGATCGCGGCGTTGTCGAGAAAGGCGAGTAAGTTACGCGCGATCGCGTATTTTTCTTCGTTCTTTCCTTGTTCGAGTCCCTGTTCGAGTCCTTGTTCGAGTCCTTGTTCGAGTCCTTGTTCGAGTCCTTGTTCGAGTCCTTGTTCGAGTCCTTGTTCGAGTCCTTGCTGGAGTCCTTGCTGGAGTCCTTGTTCGAGTCCTTGCTGGAGTCCTAATGCGATCGCGCCTTGTTGGTCGTAAATAAACATTTCTCGGCGCTCTAAATCCTCTAATTCCGCTGTGGTTAAATCGGCTTGATTCGCAATTTCAAAAGCGCGATGCAGTTCGGGAATCTCTTCCATATTGTCGGGAATATCCGTTAACGATCGCGCATATTTAATAAAATAGATCCATTTATCTGCTATTGTTTCCAGTTCCTCCATCTCTTTCTTGAATTTCGGCAACTCCACGAAAACAAGTTCAATTTCTGTATCCGGATAGGGAACGCCGTTCTTCAGGTTCCGATATCCAAAGTGGGAAATCCAGTCTTCGTATTCCGGAAACATTTCAAAATCTGTCAGCGTTAAAGCAATCACTGGCTTTAACATCCGATACCCTTCACCCGTTTGCAGTTGAAACGCATAAGTTTTTGCCGCATTAAAGATAACTCGTTTGCCAAAAGATTGTACGTTTAAAACCTGCATTTCAATAATGACAAACGTCCCATTATCGAGTTGAGCGCGGACATCGAGGTAAGTATCCTTCAGCCCTTGCACTCTGGGCGGTAAGTTCGGGTCGATGATTTCTAAGTCTTTAATCGTCGCTTGACCGTCATAAATCAAAGCATTGAGAAAACTGATGAGAATTTCCTTACTCTCTGCCGAACCAAAAATCTTTTTAAACGCGTAATCGGTTTTAGGATTAATAAATCGCATTATAATTCATCCAATTTAACCGGTCAGAAAGAGTTAAAACGGAAGGTCTTGCTTCAGAGGCGCTGTACGACAACTACGCGACCAAAGCGAGGATCGACATCGAGGCTAAACACTTCAAAAATGGCAGCAGAACTCCCATTACAAGAAGGAATGGCATAGGTCGAAATTTCTCCAACTTCCAGGGACAAACAATGCTCGAAGATAGGTTTGCGATAGGGAATAGGGAGAAAGCGCTCCGAACCAATGCGCAGCGAAGCTTCATTATAAAAAGAAAGTTCGCCTTCGTGGTTGAGGATACCTGCGGGATGCGAAAATTGCTCGCACCAGCGCAACGCCAGAAACCATTTAGCTTCTGAGAGGCGCTGATAAACGCGGTGGGGGTTAGGATGTTGCAGGACTCTATATCCTGTCTCTACGGAGACGATGGTTCCTCCTAAGAACCCAAACATAGTTCCAATCGTATCGCTCATAGCGTTGTAGCTCCCTCGAAAAACCGAGCCAAGGTTTAAAGTTTTGTGAAAGCGCGAGTCCCAGAGCGCATCCCTTCAGGCGCGCTCCGCCGGTTTGCATCCAGCGTGATTTCTGCGTCTGATGAATAGCTTAAACTTTTTCTCGCCGCTGTCCTGAAGACTACGGAAAGAGTTAAGAAGTTGTAGAAGGAAGAAAGAATTTTTGTGCTATCGATAATCATCTACGGGTTAGTGGAACTCAAATCTAAAGAAAGGCTTACGGCGATTTTGCAAGGATCCGAACGACGGCGCGATTTGCCTGTCGGCAGTTTCAAGGGGGATAACAGAGTCGCAAAGTAGGAATGATGGGAGGTTTAACTATGCTCGCCGCTCAAAAAATAGGAGGTCAGTTAACAACCCCTCAATCGAAAAAATGTTCTCTCAATTCTACCAGACTGTTTTCGCGGCTCATCTGAACCTAACTCAAGTTCTTCTGTCTTCGGAGTTTTTGAGTTGGATGATATAGCATTTTTCGTTTGCGTGAGGTTCGTCGCGCGGGCGAATGCCATTCACCCCTACCCATCTAATTGCAATTGTTGTATCTCATCCATTTGAAAAACGCTATAACTCATTCTGTCTCGCCGAAAATAGTGATTTTTACCTAGGTGCGAGCGCTTTTCCTGAGAGCCGAAAAAAGCTCTATCTCCAGAAGGATTCGCGCGATCGCACCGATGCCGTAAAAATAGGTTAAGTAATTTTTAAACGGTATCCAATGAGACTGAATTATTTGACGAAAAAACTTTCTGTTGTAGGGCGCTGGGTCGCTACAGCTTTGTTTTGTGTATCGGCAGCAGCATTAGCTTGGCAAACGCCTTTATTCTCCCACGATTTAGCGATCGCTGCACCCGTCGGAGACTCTGTATTAGTTGCAGATGCGGCTGATGCAGTTAAGAATAAAGTCGATCGCGATTCAGATAGAGCAAAAGAATTCGTTCGCGATACTCGTGCCAAGGTTAAAGGCGCAGCAAATGACAATGCCGATAAAGTTGAAGATGCTACGGGTAAGGACGGTAATGCCTTAGAGCGCAAAGCAAACCGCGATAAAGATCTGATTGAGAAAAGAGCTAACGAAGACGCTGCGAAAACTCAGGATGCTGTAGACAATACTCGCAATGCTGTTAAAGATGCCGTTGATAACATTAAAAATGTTTTCAGCAACTAAGTAAACAATAAATAATTGAGAGTTCACAATAAGCCGCCCTTTCCAATTAGGAAGGGTTGCTTATTATTGGTAAAACGATCTTTCTTTAATTTATCGATCTGATTGTTCTAGCGGGCGAATAATCGCGCCATTTCCTGGCTGATTGGGTTGGCTGCTTTCGGGGGTAAAGAGCTTTTCAAAGGCTTGTTGCAGGGTTTCAGCGATCGCGATGCGATTATCATAGGCAACAATCACCCGCACTAACGTTGGCAACCCATTTTCATCCGCCTCTAAATACAAAGGTTCGACATAAAGCAGCGAATTTTCAATCGGAATCGCTAATAAATTCCCCTGAATCGCCTTTGAACCCTCCCTATCCCACAACGAAATTAACTGAGAAATTACCGGATCTTGATTCATCAGCGCTTGAATCTGCTCGATTCCATACACCAACTTCTGTTTGGGGAATTGATACAACAGCAACTTGCCATAATTCTCGCCATCCGAACGCGCTGCCAACCATGCAATTAAGTTTGGACGCGCCACGGGTGTAAAGGGTTGCAGTAAAATAAACTCTTCATCTGTCGCCCTAGAAGTGGTCGGTAGATTCATAATTAGATGATACGGCCGCACCGGCTGCTGTTTTGCTCCATAAATTTCTAAGGGGATTTGCCACTGATCCTCGCGATTGTAAAATACAGTCGGATCGATCATGTGATAGGCAAGCAAGCGTTCCGATTGCACCTCGAGCAAGTCAGTGGGATAGCGCAGGTGCGCTTTTAAACTTGCAGGCATTGCCTCGAGAGGTTTAAACATTTGCGGAAACGCTCGCTGCCAGCTTTGGATCAGCGGTTCGTCCGGTTGGGCAACGTAAAAATCGACATGACCGTTATAAGCATCGAGGACGACTTTGACTGCATTGCGCGTGTAATTGAAGGGATACTTACCCGGGTCGGAATAAGGGTAATGGTCGCTGGTCGTGTATGCGTCGATAATCCAATAAAGGTAATTTTTTTGTGCTGGATTTTCGGGGTTCGGCTTGTCGATATTAACGCTGACAAGATACGGATCGAGATCGTAACGTAAAAAGGGTGCGATCGCGCGCAGCCGATGATTGATATCCCGCCGCAACAGCACCCGCGTATCGGGGCGAAAGTTTTGCGTAAACAGCATTTGCCAATCCTTTAAATGCTCGGCAAAAATAAGTTTGCGCCAGAACGAACCTAACAAAACGCCTCCCGCCCCTTTATAAGTCGTGTAAGCATTTTCATTCCCGCTCGGAAAATCCAATTCCGGAACCCGACTCGGGGTCATAATGTAATTATTTGTCAGTTCGCCGTAATAAATGCGCGGATTCTCAATCGGAATGGTCTGGCGTACCGCTGCATTAGCCGTTCGCAGCAATCCGCCTTGTTCGGCGGTACCGATATCTTGCACGAAATAATCGGGCAATCCCCCTTCTCCGACTTTGTTCACCGGACTGACGGTAAACCCGTAACCGTGAGTATAAACGAGGTGGCGGTTGACCCAAGTTTGCGCCGCTTGAGGGACTTGTTTGTAATCGAGTTCTCGCGCGGCGACGATGACTTGTTGTTTGATGTTCTGCCCGCCCGCTGCTAAAGGCATGGTATAGCGGTCTACGTCAGCAGAAGGAAAGCGATAGTACAGGCGGATTTGTTGGAGTTGGCGAATTGTAGTTAAAATCGGGCGAGTATCCCAGAGGCGAATATTTTCAACGGTTTCTCGATTGTTTGCGAGTTTAGCTAAGTTGAGGTCGGCTTGGGGATTAAAAGTTTCGACTTCGACATTTTTTTCGTCAATGGCGAAGGCAGCGCGTGTGGCTTGGATGCTATGTTGGAGGTACTGCGTTTCCCGAGCCAGTTCGTTAGGCTGAACGATGAAACGTTGAACGAGACCGGGTAAGAGGAAACTGCCAAGGACGATGGAAAGGACGTAGAGGGCGGCAATTCCGCGCAGTTGCGGTTTGGGAAAGACTTTTTCTGGGTGCGTACCGATCGCTTTTAAGAATAGCCAAATTGCGATCGCGCTGGCAAGCAACAACAGAATCAGTTCAACGCGGCGTTCGAGATGATATTCGGTATAGCCGATACCAAAAACTTCGCCCTTACTTGAATACATCAGTTCGTAACGTGCCAGCCAATGATGCAATGCTTGCACTGCCATTGCTAAACTTCCGAGTCCGGAGAGATGGCGCAATTGCCGGGGTGAAAAGCCAATAAAATTTCCTTCCGAGAGGCTATGCCCCGACACGACATAGGTTAAAAGGCAGGAGGTAAAACCCCATAAACTCAATCCCCCTAACCAGAAATAAATTAATTGTAACACCGGGATTTGATATAAATAAAACCCGATATCGCGTCCGTAAATTGGGTCGGTTTGATTGAAGGCAACTTCATTAAAAAACAGTAAAATCCGCGTCCAATTTCCGGAAAGGACGAAGCCAAAAATCGCGCTCATTGCGATCGCAAATACACGCAAGCACCAGCGCGGACTGGCAAGGAGCAGTAAAATGGTTCCGGCAATACTAACGAGCGACCAAGAGGTTAACAATCCATTTTTATAGGCTTTGTCGGGAATTTGAGTGAGGATGGCATTGAGATTAAAAGGCGACGGTAGTGTCGGCGTAATGCTGGGTAGGTCGAATTTGGGTTCCCAAACTTGTAGCGCGACTTGGCTGTAGTGAACCAACATTAAACCGATAAAGATGCAAAGGAGGAGAACGAAGGGGAGAAGGAACTTCAACCCCATTGGAAACTGAAGATTTTTGGGGCGAACGCTGCGATAATTGCCGGTTGGGATAGGAGATGCTTTGGGGGAGGATCTAGGGACTAGATCTTGCCATTTAAAATCGTTAGCCAGTTGTAGATTGCCTTCTAAAAAGATAGCCGAGAGGGTCGCCGCGATCGCAAATAACCCGACTTGCGCTTTAAACCGCGTTAGGAAGGTTTCTAGATATCCTAATTTGTGAAACCAGAGGATATCGACGGTTAAATTTGCTACTAACTCGAACGCCAGCCCCAGCCCGACGACAAGGGCAACAACGAGTAGCCCTCGCGCCCGATAAGAACGGAGAGGGCGAGGGTTGGGGGGAATGGTGGAGGGACTGCGTTCGCCGATCGCTGGCATTTAAACAAGAGGGAGAGATAGGACTAAATTAACAATACGCACATCTATATCTTCAATTTTGACAGACTTCTGGGCTTTAGACTAACAAGAAAATAACTCAATAGACTTGTGATTTTGTGACTCGCTTGCAAAAGTGACTCGATACCGCCGGTAAGAGCCAAGGTTTGAGACCCTATAATAAAGTCAAACCCGAGTCAAACAGATGTGGTTTGCGAAATATTGCCGAACGGAGACCTATGGAAACTAGCGCTTTAATTGAATCCTCCCCAACTTATACTCGTGAAGAGTACCTCGAATTTGAGGTGAATTCCGAACAACGTCATGAATATATTCGGGGAGAGGTCATTGCAATGACAGGTGGAACGCCAAATCACAATCAGATCGTTCTCAATCTTGGGGGTGAATTAAACTATGGACTGAGGCAACATCCTTATCGTGTCTTCGTAACCGACCAAAGACTGTGGATTGCCGAAAAACAAATTTATACCTACCCCGATATTGTTATTAGCGCGGAAGAATTAGAACTTCAAGAAGGGCGTAAAGATACCCTCGCAAATGCGATCGCGATCGCGGAAGTTTTATCTGCTTCCACTCGCCATTACGATAAAGATGCTAAATTTGCTGCCTATCGCACCCTTCCGAGCTTTCAGGAATATTTATTAATCGACCAATATGTTATGCACGTCGAGCAATATTTCAAAACGGATGCCAAGCATTGGACATTTACGGAGTATGACAATGCCGAAGATATCGTAACTTTCAAATCTGTTTCTTTTCAAATTTCTTTAGCCGACTTATACAACCGCGTAGAGCTAGATTCAACTAAATAATAAGCATTAACAATCTATTATTTAGATATTTAGGAGATTGATGTGATATACAGTCGTAGGGTGGGCATTGCCGCAATCTCTTTAAGTTCAGAGAATAATTTTAAATCCGCAATGCCCACCAGCAGGCTTTTGGCGAGCAAGGCAAGGCAAGTTAATTCAACCAATTAGAAATAACAATAACTGCCTTGCCCACCCTACAATTTACTCCAATATTGACTTAATGGTTTCTCTTACGTTCCAAGACGGCTGGTTTCATCATATCCTGGGAAAAGCAGTTCGGGGTCACGAGTTTATTTTTATTCCGGTACTCGGAGATTTGGGCGATCGCGAAATTGTTCCCTATTACCGGGATACAGAAGAAGATGTTTGCCTCCCGATCTCGGCGTTGATTGAGGGAAAGTTACCGAGACTGCTCGGAGAATTCCCCTATTGGAATGAAAAACCCGTTTATCTCATTGATGCAATCTGGGTGAGAGCGAGAATTCCGGCTATTTTTGGCAAGAATCTCGTGTTTAGTCGCTTCGCTCCCGATTATAAATACAGGATAATCGAACAAATGTTTGTTGCTTGCGAGCGAAGAATGCAGGAAGAGTGGATTGCTTACCCGTTTATCTGCGAAGATTGCGAACTTTCTACGCAATTGCGCTTTAATTCCAATGAAGCTGTAAAAGATGCTTACGAGCGGATTGCACGAGATTTCTGTCAGCTTTTGCTGAAGGATGCAGAGCGAATTTACAGCTTTTGCGATGGCTATCTTTACGATGACGAATTATTTGGCGAGAAGTGGGAGCGAGTTACTTTGAAAGGTAAGAACTTCGAGATCGAAAGTGTCGAGGCGGAATTTTGGTAACGGAGAGCCGTAAAATAGTTTCGACTCTCCGATTTAATGACATTTTTCTCTGTTTCGATAGACCTTTTTCCACTAACAAATCTCTAAACTCGATCGCAAGATCGCTGCCTCGATAACTGTTCCATCGCCGCTACGAATTTGAGAAAATGTTCCGACCACCCGGCAACTTCAGCCGTCCAAACGCCTTGATAATTAATCCCGTGTTGGTGGGCGCTGACATCAATGATGTAATTCGTCTTACCAAATGGTTCGGGCAGTTTAGACTTATTGAGATCGCAGTCCTGGGAATCTGAGAAAACGATAATGCGATCGGGTGTTTTACGTTCTTGTTGGCGAATGTATTCGAGACATTGACGGGTGAAAATACCGCCGCCCCCCAAATTATTCTTACTGTCTACAATCGCTTGGCTTAGCGCAAAACCGCGATAAGCTGGTAATAATTTCGTGTCATGAATGCGCTTTGCATCGCTGCCTGCTGTCGCATACACGCGCATGGTTTCGCATTGTTCTGCTGCTAGCATCGCCATCGCCGCTGCTACATCCATACGCGAAAATTCCGATTTTCTGCTAATCGTTGCGCCCATCGATCCCGAAACATCAACGACAAAAATAGTTGTGCCGGGAAGCTTTTCGAGATGGGCAAAGCAACGAAACATCATTGATTCAATTTCTCGCATCCAGCGCGGCGAAGCTTTCGCCGCCGCCCAAAAGTTAATCGGCAGCAAATATTCGGACTTTATCGTTTTAAAGGCTTCTTGAATTGCTCGTTCCGAGACTTCCGCTTGTTCCATATTGCGAAGGTTACGCAGAAAAGCGAGCGCGCCTAACTTCCCCTCTTCTAATAACCGTTCCCAACTCTGCTTTTTATCTTGCCCTGTCGAAAGGGCAACTTCCCAAGTATCGGGCGTTGCTAGCTCGCGTTGGGCGAGTTTTCGGTATAATTCTTCTTTACCGATTTGCGGTTTGCTGTGGACGAGAAAAAGTACATCTCGCAACTTAACGCCCGTGGCGCGATCGTATTTTGCAAGTTGATATTCGTCGAAGCGAGTTAATGCTTTGGCTAGCCCTTTCTTGACTTGCGCCGAAAGCGGTTGTTTTCCTTCTTTCCAGTACAACGCAACAAAATCCGTCACCATATCCGCGCGCGTGCAAACATCGTATAACAAGTCAGCAACGTAAGCTTTATGGTCTTCCAACTTTGCCATTAAGCGAATGAGATAAAGCGGCGTATGACGTAATTTTTGTTGAAAGCGCGCTTCGCGGACAATCTCTGCAACAATTGAGGGCGAAACCTGTGGCAGAACTTCAACAATAGCCTCGGAAACGTTCTTGCCGTCTGCGTAGGCGAGATCTTCCCACAACAAGTTCGCCATCACTAATCGGCGCAATGTTGCCTCTGGTGATTGTACGGCAGCACGCATCCCGAAACCACCCGCTAGGGCGGGAACTTTTTTTTTGGCTTTGCGGTTTAGCTTTGACATGGTTCTACAGGGTGCTTCATCAAAAAAAGCGATGGGACTGAAAAGCAGTGCTTTCAGCCCCATTCAGTTTGTTGCGGAACAAGCAGAGACAGCTATATTTAAGCGTTCTAACCTATTAAACTACGCAGCGATAACCGCTGCGGCAGGACTCGAACCTACACCTCTCGCGTGACAGGCGAAGTAACTGTTTCTTACACCAGCAACAAATTTAAAACCTGGGGGAACAAGCGGTTGCGGTGCTTGTTCTTAACCTAAAAGAAGTAACCGCAACCTTCACCACCCATCCGCTATTCTAGCTCGCGCGATCGCGACTGTCCGGCGATCGCAACAAAACTACATATTGAATTACGATGCAACTACAGATTCAAAATGCTAGGGCTGAAGTACATTGCCTTCAGCCCTATTTTTATAGCACGAGGTTGTCTCGATGAGGCGCTAGGTGAACTGATTGTTGGTTTCTAGGTTAAACAACATTTGCAACGATTCTAAGCAGCGTTCTCGCGCTTCGATATCTTGTTGCGCCCGCAGTTGTACCATCGGTTCGTGCAGAATTTTGTTGACAATTCCGCGCGTTAATGCTTCGATGACTTCCTGATGTTTTTCGCCGAATTCGCTGCCCAAACGCGAGAGGGCTTTTTCGAGTTCTTGTTCGCGGATACTTTCAATTTTGTGCCGCAAACTGCTGATGGTGGGAACGGTATCGAGCGATCGCCGCCACAGTTCAAAGGCTGCGACTTCTTCTTCCAGCAAGACTTCCGCTTCCCGTGCCATCTGACGGCGACTCTCAGTATTTTGTGCAACAACGGCTTTCAGATCGTCTACGTTAAAACACTGAACTCGCTCTAACCCATCGACATCGGCGTGAATGTTGCGGGGTACGGAAATATCGATCAGCATCAGGGATTGATGGCAGGCGAGGCAGCCTTGTAGCATGGCGCGGTTGAGAATCGGTTCGGTTGCGCTGGTGCTGGTGAAGACGAGATCCGAGCCTGCGATCGCGGGTAGCATCTCCGTAATTTCCAGGAGTTGCAGCGGCGCGTCGGGAAATTGTCGGGCGAGTTCCAGGGAACGCTTGCGCGATCGATTGACGATGGTAATTTGGGTTGCGCCCTTCGCTAACAAATGCTTAACCAGCAAGTGCGCCATCTTGCCCGCACCGATGATGCTGGTGCGACAGGAAGGCAGATGGGCGGCTTTGATTTGCGCGAGTTCGACTGCTGCCGAAGAGATCGAAACCGCCCCTGTACCGATGCTGGTTTCGGTGCGAACTCGTTTCCCTGCCGTCATTGCTTGTTTGAAAAGGCGATCGAGCAGTTGTCCGAGTCCGTTGTATTTTTGGGCGAGTTTGTGGGTGGTTTTGACTTGGGCGAGGATTTGCCCTTCCCCGAGAACCAAACTATCCAATCCTGCTGCAACGCGCATGATGTGGCGCAGCGCATCTTGGTGAAGCAGAATGAAGAGATAGCGGCGCAAATAGTCGAGGGGAAGTTGACCGATTTCTGAGAGGAATTGCGTAATTTCTCTGACTCCGGGCTGACTTTCCCGAGCGACAACGTAGATTTCTAAACGGTTGCAGGTACTTAAGATCGCGACTTCTTCAATGTGGGGATAAGTTTTTAGGTGTGCGATCGCGGCTTCGATTTTCGGTTCCGGAATGCTTAATTTCTCCCGCACTTCTACAGGAGCCGTTTTATGACTAAGACCGACGACTAAAATATTCATAAATAGAAAAGGTGTTTTTAAAAGCAACGAAGCCAGAATTGAGAAGAATACTTGCTTCTAAAATTCTGACTTCCCAGCGAATTAACCGTCAATTAACGCAATTGAATGTACTTCGGCTTCTCAAACATATGAACCGTATCGACGAAGCGAGCGGTTTTCGATTGGCTGGAAATGACCAAGCTTTGGGTGCGCGCGCCGCCGTGGAAGAAGCGAACCCCTTCCATTAAGGTTCCGGGAGTAATCCCGCAGGCAGCGAACAGAACGGTTTGACCGTTAGCGAGTTCTTCTGCATTGTAAACGCGATCGCCGTCAGTAATCCCCATTTCGTTGAGGCGAGCCAAGTTTCCTTCCTTACTTTCTCCGATTAAGCCCGTTTTCACGACTTCCGGATCGTAGATCAACTGCCCTTGGAAGTGACCGCCCAAGCAGCGCATCGCCGCCGCTGAAATCACGCCTTCGGGGGCTGCACCGATTCCCATCAGCGCGTGGATGTTGGTTCCAGAGAATGCACAGCAGAGTGCGGCGGAAACGTCACCATCGCTAATCAGTCGCACCCGCGCGCCTGCACCGCGAATTTCTTGAATTAACTCTTTGTGGCGGGGGCGATCCATCACAACGACAACCAATTCTTCGATCGCGCGGTTCAAGCAATCCGAAATGATATGCAAGTTTTCCGTGGCTGACTTATTAATATCGACATGACCTTTGGCTGCCGGAGGTGCGGCGAGTTTCTTCATGTAGAAGTCCGGCGCAGCGAAGAGTCCGCCTTTTTCAGAAATGGCAAGTACTGCCATCGAACCGGGTTGTCCGTAAGCAACGAGGTTAGTTCCTTCGCAAGGATCGACCGCAATATCAATTTCGATGAGTTCGTCGGGGTTGCAATAATCTTTTGCATTCTCTTGGTTGCAAATTCCGACTTCTTCGCCGATATAAAGCATGGGGGCTTCATCCCGTTCGCCTTCCCCAATTACGATGCGACCGCGCATATAAATCTTGTTCATACGCTCCCGCATTGCTTCTACAGCTACGTGGTCGGCGGTATTTTTTTCGCCTTTACCCATCCACTTTGCCGAGGCGATCGCGGCTTGTTCGACAACTTCAATAATTTCTAAACCAAGCGTATTATCCACTGAATTTTCCTCTCAACTGCTTCTTTATTCCGGGCTGAGTTTGCCGTCTCCAGTTTTAAAGTCTATCAGAAGCCGGTATACCCACGAAATCTTGTGAGGGATTACTCAATGTTAAGTTTTGCTGCGAACTGTACCTGCGGGTCTGTCTCGGGACGCGATCGCGCAATCGCTGAGTTTGCCCCCTTTCCTGACTTAATTTTGAGATTCGCGATCGCCTCTGACGCGATCGATCTCTGTCTGGAGTTCTTCGACTTGCCGCCGCAGGGCTTCTATTTCACTCTCATTCTCAGTCGTAGGAGCGTCTACTGCACCCTCTGCACCAGAACGGGGATAATTACCTTGGCGAATTTGGCGATATTCCGCTGAGGCCGACCACTCCCGTAAATAGTGCAGGCGTTCTACAGAAAAAGGATGAGTCAGAAATGCGCCTTGACCGCCGTTGTAAATCAGGAATTTATAAAGTTGGTTCAATCCATCTCGATTTAATTCTAGATAGGTCTCTGACTGACGGATAAATTCGTCAAGATTGCACTCATGGGCGTATTTGTGGCTTCCTCCGGAGAGTTTCATCATCGTTTGCATCACCACTCTAAGGTCATCCATCACCAATAGCGCCGCGCGATCGGCAGAAAGTTCGGCTTTCCGCAGCCATTCGTAGAAAGCGAAAATCAAACCGCTACTGAGTACGTTTCCCAGTCCTAGGGTTAAATCTCCTAGGAATTGTGCCGCCCCCATCGCCCAAATCGCCATCTGAATCAATACAGTGTGTTCGCATTTAATATGTCCGAGTTCGTGAGCGATCGCTGTCCGAATTTCTGCCTCATTGAGTAAATCTAACAACCCGCTGTTGATGACGATGGACGGACATTCGCGACCGAGGGCATAAGCATTGGCAGTAGGAGTCTGACTGATGTAGAGTTCGGGTTCGGTGGTGACATCTAAATCGCGCAGGCACTCGCGGAAAATTCCGTAAATGGTGGAGTATTGGCGGGGGCCGACTTTAATGTAGTTCCCGAGAAAATAAACCCGCTGAGGTCGTTCGTAGACGTATTTAACAAAATTGCGGGCTAGGAGATTAAATCCGGGAACGCTGCGTAATGCTTGTTCGGCTTGGCGATCGAGGGGGTGTCGGAAGGCTTCGCTGGACAGTCCGGGATAGGTAGGCATACGCAATGTCAGAGAGTTGTTGAATTGTTCTATCTTATCGATCGCGGCTCCCCTTCAGCTACCGGATACCGAACCGGTAAGCCCTCGATTGGGTTTCAAATCCCAACTTCTGCTCTGACGATCTCATCTTTTATGCCGCTCGAACTTTAGAAAATAACTATTTCGCTCGGCACAATTTAGAGCGCTTTAACGCCAATCTGTACTCTCGATCGCTGTAGCGAAGATAAGGAAAGATAAAAAGGATTAGTTCGCGTGGAAGCGGAAGAGAACTTACGAAAACGGCAGGTTTCTGACATTCCCAGCCGTAAAACGGACGGGGATTCTTGGTTCGACGAGACCACTTAGGCTAGATCTAGCACTACGCAGATCGATTAGGACATTCGGTAGGGTGGGCAGCGCCCACCAGGCAAAGCTTTCAGCTTTTAGGATCGCTCATTCTTTGGCAAGTAGCGCAATACCTTGCAGCGTCTAGCCCAAAGGTGGGACTCTCCCCCGCGCACCAAGTTTGATAAGATGAACAATCAGAGCAAATTCAAAGTTAACCTAAATCGAGAGAATGGTTCTCTTTGGGCGAGAGAGCAATGCTTTAGGAGGATAAAAAGAAAGAATGATGAAAAAATTAGTTCGGATTTTCGCGGTTTTGGCTTTAATTGTAAGTTCTTGGGGATTGACGAACCAACAGCCTGCATTCGCTATCGATCTGAGTGCTGTCACGCTGCGATCGCCTGCGCCCGTCTTGGCAGCGGGCTATCGCAATCCTGCCGATGACAAACTCAGCAGCGAATTTGGCACCAAAATTGATTTAAATAACACCCACGTCAGAGATTTCCGCGAACTGCGCGGTTTCTATCCGACGCTGGCGAGCAAAATCATCCAAAACGCGCCCTATGAAAAGGTTGAGGATGTTTTGAAGATTGACGGTTTGAGCGACTCTCAGATCGCTCGTTTGAAAAGTACCTTAGACCTTTTTACCGTAACGGATACCGAACCGGTTTATAACGAAGGCGACGATCGCTACAACCCGGGCGTGTACTAAAAATCGAGTATCGCTCAGTTGCTCGATTCAATCCATGACGGAACCCACTCCAACTCGGGGTGGGTTTTTACAATTTCTTTCGAGAATTCAAAATTCCCATCCCCGAGCAAAAGAGAATTGAAATTCAAGGAACAATTAATTGTCAATTGTCCATTGTCAATTATCCATTAAAAACATATGTCTGCCTTAAACCCATTTTCCTCGACTCAGTTCGATGCGATCGCGATTGGAACGGGGGCGGCGGGGTTATATGCCGCCCTATGCTTGCCAGAATCTTGGCGCGTGGCGTTAGTGACGAAAGAAAGTTTGCGAACTGGGGCGAGTGAGTGGGCGCAGGGAGGCATTGCAGCGGCGATCGCGCCGGACGATTCCCCAAGCTTCCACCTCGAGGATACCTTAAAAGCGGGCGCAGGATTGTGCGATCGCGCCGCCGTTGAATTCCTCGTCGAAAACGCCCCCACTGCCATCCATCGCCTCGTCGATCTCGGCGTAGCATTCGATCGCAAACAAGAGTCACTCGCCCTCACCCTCGAGGCTGCCCACTCCCATCCCCGCGTCCTCCACGCCGCCGATACCACCGGACGCGCGATCGTCGCCACCCTCGCCGAACGAGTCTTGCAACGCCCCAATCTTCAAGTCTTTTCCGAAGCGTTCGCGATTGGCTTGTGGATAAATCCCGAAAACGGGCGCTGTCAGGGCGTAGGATTGCTCTGTAACGGTAAAATTGAATGGATTCGCGCTGCTGCTGTCATTCTCGCGACGGGCGGCGGCGGACAAGTTTACTCGCAAACCACTAACCCCGCCGTCAGTACCGGCGATGGCGTAGCTTTAGCTTGGCGCGCGGGCGCAAAAGTGCGCGATCTCGAATTTTTTCAATTTCATCCCACCGCCCTCACCCGCCCGGGCGCGCCCCATTTCTTGATCAGCGAAGCGGTGCGGGGCGAAGGCGCGCATTTAATCGACGCGCGAGGACATCGGTTTGCCTTTGACTATCACCCCAAAGGCGAACTCGCCCCGCGCGATATCGTCAGTCGCGCCATTTTTAACCATTTGGAGAGGAATTCGGAGTTAGGAGACTGCGTTTATCTCGATTTACAACCGATCGCGCGCGATCGCATCCGCTATCGTTTCCCTAATATTATTCAAGTCTGCCAGCACTGGGGGATCGATCTTTTTAACGAACCGATTCCCGTCGCCCCCGCTGCCCACTATTGGATGGGGGGAATTGCCGTCGATTTGAACAATCAAACTTCGATTCCGGGATTGTACGCGATCGGCGAAACCGCCAGTACCGGCGTTCACGGCGCGAATCGCCTCGCCAGTAATTCCTTACTTGAATGTATCGTTTATGCCGCCCAACTCGCCCATCTCGATCTGCACGGTGCGACAATCGCGGCGGAAACTGAAGCAGTACCGGAGTGCGATCGCGAAAGTTACGAAACAACTGCCCAGCGCGCCTGCGAGATTCGCGAACAATTGCAAGCTTTGATGTGGTACAGTGCCGGGATCTTGCGATCGCAACCCGTTTTAGAAGACGCGATCGCGAAAGTCGAAGCTTGGAAAGCAGAAGTCTCTAAATCGCCCGCCAGCCGCTATTTTCTGGCTTCTCGTGCCAGTCAAAACGCGCGCTTGGAGTCCCCCGTTGCTGAAGCCAACCTACGCGCTTGCGGCGAAGTTTTCAACCTCCTCGACATTGCCGCCCTCATCCTTAAAAGTGCTGCATGGCGAAAAGAAAGTCGCGGCGGACATTACCGCAGCGACTTTCCCGAAACTCACCCCGAGGGGGCAGTGCATACATTGGTGGAGGGCGATCGCTTTTGGAACGAACCCGTCCGAGGTTAAGCGTTTTACAGGACGCGAAAGATGAACGGATAGCGATAAGGCTCATCCGGTTGGTTCAAAGACTTAAGAATTGCAAAAATCGGCGTAATCCAGTGGAAGAGGAGAAAGAGCGCCCCTAAAAGCCATGCTAGAGGAATACCAATAATGGTCACTGCCAAGATAAAGCAGAGAGGACCGATAATCACCCCGTAAAGCCAGATATTCAAATGGAAGTTCAGAACTTCCTTAGCAGTAGCTTTAACGACGGGATCCTCAACCAGAAAGAAAATCCCCAAGGGAAGACCGATGAATAGTATTAGTGCAGCAAAAAATACTGAGGCGTGGCAGAGGATAGATAAAAGCTTGCGTTTGTCGGGATCGTACATGGTAATTGATAATTGATAATTGACAACGACATCATCTGAATACTTTGACAGTAACATCCAGTTGACAATGAGTGCTATCCAGTTGAGGGACGGATTTCCTCACTGCGGGATTGCTGGAATTCTGCGGCTTGGAATTGTACATCCCGCCCTGCTGCATTCTTAATTCGCATCAAAGATAATTTTTAATTTGTAATTTTTAGTTCCACAAGTATAATTTCATCTCATACCTAGGTGTAGAAGAGCGAGTGTATGACAGACTGGCAAGTTATTGAGGGGGGCGTGACAGCCCCTAAAGGGTATAAAGCCGCAGGCATTAAGGCAGGACTCAAGCCTTCCGGCGCGCCCGATTTAGCCTTGATTGTATCCGAGACAGACGCAATGGCAGCAGGCGTATTCACTAAAAGTCAAGTGCGCGCCGCCTGTGTCGATTATTGTCGATCGCGCCTGCAAAAAAAAGCCAGCGCCCGCGCCATTCTCTGCAATGCCGGACAAGCCAACGCAGCCACCGGCGAACAAGGATGGCAAGATGCGATCGAAACCGCCCAACTGCTCGCTAACGAACTCAACATTTCTCCCGATGAAATTCTGCTGGCTTCCACTGGCGTAATCGGACAGCGCATGAAAATGGAAGCCTTTCGCAGCGGTATTCCCAAACTCGTTGCCGCTGCCTCAGAAACCGGCGGCGATGACGCAGCCCGAGCCATTGTCACGACCGATTTAGTCACCAAATCGATCGCGCTTGAAACCCAAATTGACGGCCGTCCGGTGCGGATTGGCGGTATGGCGAAAGGTTCCGGGATGATTCATCCCAACATGGCGACGATGCTGGGCTTCGTGACTTGCGATGCTGCTGTCTCCACGGCGTTATGGCAAGAAATGCTAAGCCGCGCCGCAGATCGCAGTTTCAATCAAATCACTGTCGATGGCGACACCAGCACCAACGATACTCTCATCGCCCTCGCTAACGGACAATCGCGCACTTCTGCCATTACTGAAGCTAGCCCGGAAGCCGAACAATTAGAAGCGATGTTAACGGAAGTTTGCCAGTATTTAGCCAAAGCGATCGCGCGAGACGGTGAAGGCGCTACCTGCTTGATTGAAGTACAGGTTTCCGGCGCGCCCGACGAAGCTGCCGCCAGTCAAGTCGCCAAAACCATTGTCGGTTCTTCCCTGCTGAAATCTGCCATCTTCGGGCGCGATCCGAACTGGGGGCGCATCGCTGCCGCCGCCGGACGCGCTGGAGTCGATTTCGAGCAAGAAAACTTGCGCGTGCGCATGGGGGATTTCTTATTAATGGAAAACGGACAACCGCTTCCTTTCGATCGCGCCGCCGCCAGCAATTATTTAAAAGAAATTGCTGCCAATTCTAGCGAAGAACGCAATGGAGAAATCCAACAACGCCGCGATAATCCGGTCGTTATTGCGATCGATCTCGGCAACGGTTCTGCAACCGGCAAAGCTTGGGGCTGCGATCTCAGTTACGATTACGTCAAAATTAATGCTGAATATACAACTTAATCGGGGTTGTAGGGTGGGCATTGCCGTTTCTGGGATTGAACCTAAAAAAAGGGCATCAAGTCGGCAATTCTCACCCGCGTAATTTTGCCCGTGACCGAGTAGTTGACCGGCTTTCTAATAATACGCCCCGCAAGGGCTACGCCAAGTTTCTGCTTCTCCCTCAAAACTTTCTGTATCGGGATAACGCTCTTTTAAGTGCTGATTTACGGCTTCAGCTTGGGTGCGGTGTCCCCGATCGGCCAACCCTAGTGCTAAACCGATATAAATATCAGGATTGGGATTAGGGATAGTTTGTTCGAGGAGCGTTAATATCTTGTCTAGACGATTTTGGCGATCGAGGAGTTGGACTAGGCGATCGTACCCGGTAGGTCTGACCGCATGGCAGCGGCGATCGTTGGGTATATTTCTGGGAAATGCCCGAATTCCTTCTAGATAAACTTGCAGGGCGCGATCGCTTTGTTGATTTCTAGTTAACAAATCTCCGAACTCTATGTAGATTATTGGTTCGCCCGTCCCTTGAGTCAAAAGAAGGTCATAAACAACGATCGCCTCATTCAGTTGATTATTCTTCGCTAGTTCCCTAGCCAATTGCCAAGATAGAGAATAGTTTGTCGGTTCTTGGCGAATTATCTGACGATAGAAAGCAATTAATTCCTCCGGCTGCCCCCAGAGTTTCAGGATATCCAGGAATTCCGATCTAACAGTTGGGTTATTGGGATAGCGACTCACCAGTTGCCGGAATAGAGAAATGGCATCTTGACGAATGGAATTTCTACTACGATAGCCGGAACCATTGATATCTCCCTCTACCCCTTGGGAGTTGGCTACTCTGGCTAGTTCTAGGGCAGATTCAGGGGAAAGGGGACGACCTAGGCTAGCCTCTAAAAAGTCGAAGCCATTCGCTAACTGCCCTTGGGCTGCCAATCCCCTCGCCAAATCGTAGTAGCCTCGTTGGGTCGTGGGGTTGTTCTGAATTTCTTGCAATCCTCTAGCAATGTTTTGGGCAGCATCCTATTGGCTAGCTTGGACTCTTTCTAAAGCCTGTCGGGCTTGACGATTTATCTCCGTATCGCTGGTATTATCTATTACTCTCTGCAAGACCTCGATCGCCTCGGTAAACTTTCCCTGAGTTTGCAGAATTTGCCCGAAGTGAATTTGAATATATCCATACATATAGTCATTCAGGGTGTCGGGTTGGGGCTGAGACAGAATCTGCCGATAAAGCATTTCTGCTTCTGGATATTTGTCCTCAGATTCTAACCTTTGAGCTTGGTCAAAAAGATTTGACCACCCAGCAGAACCGTTCTCAGCCTTAGCAATGCTTTGGAGTCGCTCGGGAAGGATAGCCGGGGTGATGGTTGCAGCGAGGACTGAGACGATCGAAACTAGACCGACGACTAGACGAGTTGAAAAATTCATCTTTTTATACTGTTTTTACCCGTTGAGGCAGACAGCCAAACTACTCCATCGAAACGCTAGCTAAAGCTCGGTACTGATTAAATTAATGTCATAATCGAGGGTTGCATCGGTATCCTGAGCCAGAAACTTGCCATTACTGTGGGCCAATTGGCTCTCGTCTTCTTCAATGCTAAACTCAACGCTTACTTTGATTTTAACTTTTGCTTTTTGCCAGCCAGTGACATCGGTTTTGAGGATTTCACAGTCAATCCCTTCATTAAACCACTTCGTATAATCTTCGTGGTTGTCGTAGGCGCTAACCGTCTGTTTGCTAATTTTAATGCCTTGATTGCCGAGCAAACCGATTAGTCCGTAACCAAAATCGTAGTCGAAGCACTGATATAAAGCTTTTTTAAACCGACCAATTTTAAAGGTCTCTTCCCCGAAAGAGATCACGTCATTTTCGTTACAATCGATCGCGCGGTAAAGTGCTTCCATTGTGAAATTCCCCTGCTAATTTTTAATTTGCTCGCTTCACTCTTTATTATTCCCTCGTTGTTGGCTCTCGTCTACCAGAGGGCAAGAATTTGACTCAATTTTTTGGGCTTTAGTTTAGCGTTCGCTGAGTCTTGTAACAGAAGCAGAGAGCGCAATATGACTGATTGATTAGGTGTTGGAGGGTGGCAGATGACGTTCGAGCCAATCGATCGCATCGGCGATAGTTTCAGCAGCGTTGAGATCGTTGTGCATTTCGTGAAAAGCGCCGGGATATTCGTGTAGTTCTTTGTCGGGGTGGGTAAGGCTTGCAAAAAACTGGCGACTGCCTTCGGGGAAGGCGACGCGATCGCAACTTCCATGCTGAATGAGTAATGCTACCTCGAATTGGGCGGCGCGATCGCGAATTTCTGCTAGAGTTTTAAACAATTCCGTCGCCAGCCTTGCGGTAGCGCGATCGTGGCGTAACGAATCCTGCTGGGCTGTCGCAATCGCCTCGGCATCCCGAGAAAGACTCGACCAATCGAATTCCGTACTCAGGGAAAAACGCGGCAAAATGCGAGAGAGTAAATGCGCTAAGCGGATGCGGAACGGCGATACACCGACTTCGCCCAAGGGCGGCGAAAGAACAACGATTCCGCGCGCTAGCGCCGGAAAGTGCAACGCCCAGTCCAGAACGATAAGACCGCCTAAACTATGACCGATAAGAAAAAGCGGACAGTGCGGTTGTTCGTCCCGAGCCAAGCGCGAAAAAATAGCGAGATCTTCGCGAAACTCGCTCCAATTTTCAATATAACCTCGTTGTCCGGCAGACTTACCGTGTCCGCGCAAGTCAAATTCATAAACAGCGAAATCTCGAGCGACTAGGGGAGAAACTAGATTGTCAAATACGCCGCTATGCGCTCCTAACCCATGAACTAGCAGCGCGATGGCACGCGCTTGTCTCGGCGGATGCCAGGTTTGATAAAACAGCGCTAACCCGCCCGCCCCTCGAAACGTTCCTTCAAATCGTTGAATGCTGGATTTAGGTTGGAGCAAAACTATTTTTCGACTTCTGCTTTCATGCGTTCGAGACTGAGGTGCATTTGGTCGAACATTTGTTGGGGGGTTACGCCAAATTGTCCGAGTTGCGTTTTAAGCTGTTGGACGGTCATTTGAGCCATGAAGTCTTCGGAAAGCTCGAAGCGCTTCATAAAAATTTTGTAGCGATCCATTAGGGCTTCCATACGCTCGATAAAGAGCTTTTTCCCCTCGCGATCGAATTTACCATAATCGCCCCCCAGCGTCATGAGAGCTTGATAGTCTTCAAATAATTGCTTGGCTTCTTGCTGGATAATATCTGAATCAAAAAATCCCATAGTTTTCAAGTCTCGATCGCGCTCAACAGATGCCGATTGGCCTTATGTTTATTGTAAAGTAGTCCTCCCCTCAGAGAAATTTCGGTTTACCGTATCGATACCTCCCAGAGAGCGGATCGGTTGCGCCGGGGGCGAACTCGCCTAAAATGTAGGCGTAGTCAGGCAAAGTTCGAGCTTTAGCGGTGTTAGAAGATTTATTGCGCAAACCGAAAAATCAAAAAGTGGCCGTCTTGTTAGCGCTGGCGGGAACGGTTACGCCGCTTGCCGGATTGCATAAGTTATACCTGCGGCAGTATGGGTGGGGCGTGCTGTATTTGGCGCTCTTTTCGACACCGATTCCTCGCGTTGCGAGTGCGATTGAGGCGGTTTGGTATCTCCTGCAACCCCACGAGGATTTCGATCGCCGCTTTAATTCAGGCGTGGAGATGGGCGCGATGGCAAGCGCCGCAGTGAAGTCAGGATTGCCCCCCGAACAAGTCGGCGACATTGCAACCGCCTTGCGAGAACTCGATCGCTTGCGGCAAGATGGATTGATGTCGGAGTACGAGTTCGAGCAGAAACGCCGCCAATTGCTCGATCGCATCACTTGACTTTTTTGATTATTTGTGTATCCGAGGGTAAAGTAGGGACGAACAATGGTAGATTGGCGATCGTCGGCAGGGAAGTTACAAGCCTTGAACCCCAGACACAGAGCGATTCGAGCGCGGCTGCTACGCGATCCCTACGCGCGCTTGCAAACCCTCGAGGAAGTTGCGATCGCGGCAAGCTTAGGCTTAAAAATCGATGTCAACCGCGCCAGCATTGACGATTGGCTGCGCTTGCCGGGAATTTCCATCCATCAAGCGCGATCGCTCGTCGAACTGGTGGGAATGGGCGTACAATTGCTATCCATCGAAGATATCGCCGCCGCAACGAGCATCCCGCGCGCGAGACTCCAACCTCTCGAACCCCTCCTCTCCTTTTACTACTACGATCCCGAAAGTCTCGTTCTCCCGCAGCGCGTCAATCCCAACACCGCCACTCCCGAACAACTCGCCCGCATTCCCCTCCTCGATGCCGTTACCATTAACGATTTAATCCTAGATCGCACCACCTGCGGCGCATATCGCAACTTAGCCGACTTACAGCGACGGCTAAACCTTAGTAGCACCCTTACTGCTCAATTGATGCACTATTTCCAGTTCAACTAAAGAAATTAAAACTTAAAACTTAAAAATTTCTCACTTCTACTCCTCTGTCAGGGTTCATAATTCAGAGACTATTTATAAACTTTTTATTAAGAACGCTAGAATGGCAAAACCCGTGATGGGCAAGGGCGGCAAAAGCACTCTTCTGACAATCTGAGGGGCTAAAGAGCCGCCCTTGCCCACCCTACAAGGATTTAAGATTAGCTTTATAAATAGTCTCTCATAATTCATAACTCACCATTCATAATTCATAACTCATAACTCAACCATGCTGTACACTAATACAACAGTCGGTTCTGACGGAAGCCAGCCGCCAGAGGCAACGGGGAAAGTACGGTGTAAGTCCGTCGCTGTCCCGCAACTGTGAACTAATGCTCGATCGCGATTTAAGTAAAGATTTCGAGCTTAGTCAGCCAGGATGCCCGCCGATCGCTCGTTTACTCACTTAGCTTTATCCGCGCGGTACGGATAACAAGGAAAAATTGCAACTCAATTCAACCCAATTTTCCATCGAATTGCCTCCATTGCCCATCCAGCGTCCCCTGCTAATGCTCGGACACGGTACGCGAGATGAAGACGGACGACAAGCTTTTCTCGACTTTGCCAGCGCTTACCAAGAATTGGATACCTCGCGCCCCGTCGTTCCCTGTTTCCTGGAACTGACGGAACCCAATATTCAAACAGGGGTTGACTTTTGTGTCGATCGCGGATACACCGATTTGTCCGCCGTGCCGATTTTGCTTTTCGCCGCGCGCCACAATAAATTCGATGTCACCAACGAACTCGATCGCGCCCGCGAGCGCCATCCCGAACTAAAATTTCACTACGGCCGTCATTTTGGGATCAACCCCGAAATGCTCCAATTTTGGCGCGATCGCCTCGCTCAACTCGACGCACCCACGGGCATTCCGCGCGCCGAAACCGTTTTGCTCGTCGTCGGGCGCGGTTCCAGCGATCCCGATGCTAACGGCGACGTATACAAACTCGCTCGCTTGCTTTGGGAAGGCAGCAACTATGCCACGGTAGAAACCTGTTTTATCGGGATTACCCACCCGCGTTTAGAAGAAGGATTCCGCCGCGCGCGCCTCTACAATCCCAAACAAATTATCGTGCTGCCCCACTTTTTATTTACCGGCGCACTCGTTAAAAAAATATTTGATGTTTCCGCGCAGCAGCAGGAACTTTATCCCGACATTAAAATTCTCAACCTACCCGAAATCGGTCTCGATCCGATCTTATTTTCGCTATTGCGCCAGCGAGAAATTGAAACGCAACTCGGACAGGTGCAGATGAATTGCGAACTCTGCAAATTCCGTTTGGCAGCGTTGGACGGTAATGGCAGCGCTAATTCCCACCATTCCCACGACCATCATCACCATCACCACCATTCCCACGACCATCACCACCATCACCACGATACGCCCGTCGATCCCTACGCTCGAGTCGAGGACTATCACCAGCGCATTTGGCAGGTTCCTTAATGGGGAATGAAGAGTGGGTATCAGAATTAAAAACTAAAAATTGGAGAGTAGGGAGTGGGGAACTGGAAATTACGAATTACGAATTACGAATTACGAATTAGTCAAGAGTTTGTTAAATTGCTTTCACTCAATTTCAAGAAAAGTTGCCGTGAACGATAGGGGATTGCAAAAGCTCAGTGTTTTTCTCATCGGGATGATGGGGACGGGGAAGACAAGCGTCGGGCGGATTTTAGCCGAGCGCCTCTGCTATCGCTTTTTTGATACTGATGTTCTAATCGAACGGGTGACAGGTCAGAGTATTCCGCAAATTTTTGCCGATCGCGGCGAAGCAGGATTTAGGGGTTTAGAAAGTCAGGTGTTAAGCGAGTTATCGGCTTACACGCAATGCGCGATCGCTACAGGAGGCGGTATCGTGACGCAACCGATGAATTGGAGTTACTTGCGTCATGGTTTAATCGTCTGGTTGGATGCGCCGGTGGAAGTTCTGGTGCAGCGGTTGGAAAGCGATACGACGCGCCCGCTGCTGAAGGAAGGGGACAGGGCGGAAAAATTGCGATCGCTATTAGCAACGAGAATATCCCTTTATCGGCAGGCGGACTTGCAGATCTCGGCGGAGGGAACGCCCGAAGCAGTGTGCGATCGCATAATCGCGCAAATTCCGAGCGTCTTGAAACCTCCCTTAACCCCCCAAGCGATCGCCGAGAATTGAAAGGCTGTCGCATGGTTAGCAAGTTCGGGACAGCCCAGCAAAACTGTTTTTTCAACCCCCCACAATCGACAGGCGATCGCATTGAAAAGACTGACAAACTAACTCGCAGAAATGGGCAATGGGGGGAATCTGCAAGCGATCGCGAGTTGTCACTAAAACCACTTGGCGCGTCAAACCAGAATCTGAAGCGGAAAGGTTAGTTAAATGTTTCTCTCGCACCAAAGCTTCGGGGAGGGACGAGATCGCGCGAACCGCTAGCGTTGAATCTTTGCGCGCTTCCATGAGGGCAGATTGGGGTAGCAACGCGATTAATTCTCCCTGGCGCACAACCCCGCGAAACGCATCGAGGGTATTGAGTTCCATCGCCGCCCTTAATTTTGTCCCCAACAGCGCAAAACGTTCTTGAACGAGGCGCTGCATTCCGTATCCGTCCTTAAAGACAACTTGAGGGTAGCGCGCTAGTTCCTGCCAAGGGACTTTTGGATATTGTGCCAGAGGGTGATGGGCGGCCATGAGAACCTCAACGGGTTCCTCATAGAGAAAATGCACCACCATTTCCGGGGAAGCGGTGAGAAATCGGTTGTTCATCACGACAGCAACATCGACCAAACCGTCGCGCAGGACTTTTAGGGCGCGATCGCTACCCAATGCCGTCACCCGCAACTGGACATCGGGATAATTGCGGCAAAACGTTTGTAACGTTGGCGGCAAATAGTAAGAGCAAACAGAATGAATCGCCGCAACGCAGAGTTCCGGTTGTTTTCCCTCTCGCAACTCGGACAAAGCGCGTTCGGCATTCTCCCACTCCTGACAAATTTTGCGGGCGTGGGGAAAGAAATGTTCTCCCCCCAAGGTAAGTTTTGTCTGTGCCGTGCGATGAAATAGAGGCAAGCCCAAGTCAGCCTCGAGGGACTGAATCTGTCGGCTGATCGTCGATTGCGTTACGCCGCACTTGCGCGCAGCTTGACCGAAATTCCCCGTTTCCGCCACGGCCAAGAACGCCTGTAACTGCTCGATCCGCATAAATTCAGGTTATGTTATATAGATACACAAGTCTTGTGAATCTACGACGATAGCGGATTTACGGCTTCAGTTTAGTAGAGCTTGATACAGCAAACGCATCAACTCTCGATCGAGGACTTCAATCTGTGGCAAGGACGAAGGGGTACTCATCAGTACGAGTTATACAACAGAGGCGCGATCGCGGCAGCTATTCGGATAAAAGTATAACGCCCTTCCCCCATTCGGAAAGGGCGCGATCGCATTAAACTATACCGGCTGAATTTTTAGTTAGAACCCGATCCGGAAGTTCCCGGTGCCGAAGAACCCGAGCCGGAAGAACCCGAGCCGGAAGAACCCGGTGCCGAAGAATCCGGTACGGGCGGAGCCACAGAACTCGGCGCAGACGGAGCCACAGAACTCGGTGCAGACGGAGCCGCAGAACTCGGTGCAGACGGGGCTGGGGCTGCCGGAGAGACGTTTACATCGACCTTTGGTGCTGGGGCTGGGGCGGCCGGAGAGACGTTCACATCAACCTTCGGTGCCGGGGCTGGCGGCGGTGTATTCACTTCAACTTTCGGGGGTTGCGCGGGTTGAGTTGGTACGGGAACCACGTTTGTCTTTTCTATGGTTCTTTCAATGACGGTGGTGTCCTTCTTCGGTTCGGCAGCAGAAGGAGAGGGAGTTGCTTCTTTATCGGGAACGACAATGGTATTGGTTGCGGGGACGGGAGCGGGTTCTTCTCGGTTGGCGAGATAGTAAGCTAAAGCACCCGCACCGAGCAATCCGGCAAGCAGAAGACCGAGGAGCAAACCGCGACCTGCATTTTCGTTATCGCGAACGACTTGGTTGCGTTCGTTAACGAGCGCTCTTTCGCTTTGAATCTCTCTTTCGTTGGCTGTGCCGCTGACATAGCCATCGCGGTAGGCGACTTCTGAGTCTGTAGCGGGTCTACCGTTGATGGTTTCCTCGAAGTTTTCGCTCTCGTTAGGATTTGTGGGTCGATTTTCGGGATATGTCATGGCTATCGAAATCTCCTATAAAAGGGTTAGGGTCTAAAAGTGGTTTATCGAACAAGCGTACCGTTTTATAGACTGCTATAAAATCGAACTTTGTTTCCTGCCCATAATACCAATTTCAAAGCCGAATGCAAGATGCGGACTTCTGAAACTGCCCTGCTATATCTATATTATGTACTTGCGCCGCTCCCGCTTTGCCATCTAACTCTGGAAGGAAACACTCGGCTTGCTTTGTATGGTTAAAAATTTCGTCTAATTTTTATTCTAGCATATTTAGTTATTTAAGAGCAAACCATTCAAAAAAAAACCATTTCTATCCGCAGACGAAATGGGGGCAACTTCACACTCTAGTTGAAACTTTGATTTTTTGAGGAGAGGGCGGGTTTAAATCGCTAGATTCGCGATCGATAACCCACCCCCCATAAAATTGTTGGCTTAACGAACGGTTCCGTGCTGCGCCGTCACATCAATGGGTTTCATCAAATACAACTTCAAGCATTGCCAGCCATTGGAGATGTAGTAGGGCAATTTTTGGAACAGTTGTAGTGCTTTGGGGGTGTTGGAGGTTGCGATCGCGCTCAGTTTTTCGTTATTCTGCACGCAAATTTCCAAGCGATCGTAGAATTCGGGAGAATTAATATCCAGAATAACCGGGAAGACGCGACCTGCCGTGTCATTGGTCTTCTCAATCACGTACTTATCGTACTCGCGCGCATCCAAACCGATCGCAGCATAAAAATCTTTGCGCTGGATGTCGTTGAGGTACATCGTCGCAAACACCGACAGTAAGAAGAAACGACTCCACAGCTTCGCCTTCCAATCATTCAAGGTTTCCGGTGCAGCGCGCATGACGGCATCGAAGAAATCGCCGTGACGATTTTCATCCTGACACCAGTTTTCAAAGAAGTTGAAGATGGGGTAGAGGCGATCTTCGGGATGCTTTTCTAAGTGGCGGTAAATGGTGATGTAGCGCCAGTAGCCGATTTTTTCGGAGAGGTAAGTCGCGTAGAAGATGAATTTCGGCTTGAAGTAAGTATACTTGCGGCTCTTGGTCAGGAAACCGAGATCCAAGGACAGGTTAAAGTCCGACAGCGCTTTATTGAGGAATCCGGCGTGACGCGCTTCATCCCGCGACATGAGGGTAAAGCATTCGGCGAGGATGGGGTTTTTGTCTTTGATGCGCCGTCCGAGTTCTTTGTAGAGTAAGAAACCGGAAAATTCAGCGGTGCAGGAACGTTCGAGAAATTCGACGAAGAGGCGGCGGGTTTCGCCGTCGATGTTTTCCCAGGATTGATTGAATTGTTCGTCGCGGACGAAGTGCTTTTGGTTGTAGTCGGCGCGAAATTCTTCTAAGATCGCTTGCAACTCTTCTTCGTTGGGAGCGAGATCCATCGCCGCGATCGCATCGAAGTCCGTCGTATAGAAGCGAGGCGTTAGTAAGGTTTCTTGGGCTGGAGCTTTGACTCCCGGGCGTATTTCTTCAAAAGTCGGTTTCTCAACGGTGTTAACCATAAGTCAAGTTCTCTTGGCGTTTTCTTATGCGTAGTGCGATCTTTAAAGCTGCCCGCGCAGACTTTCTTTAAATACAAGCTGAGATCGTAGTATACCAACCCTTATGACGGTCGTTACCCTTCTGAACATTAAGAGTTGACACAAAATATTGTTTTTTGTAAAAAGTATTGACAAACGGACGAGGGCTTATGCGGATTTAGATAAACCGCGATACCACGATCGCAGTCGATCGGGCGGAATACCGAGAAAGTAAGCGAGAATGATGAGTTGGTTGAGGGCGGTAGTTTTGACAACGCCGAGTTTTAGCCAGCGACGGGCAGAAGTGGTGACGGGAAGGGATGCGATCGCGATTTTACCGCGTCGTTTCAGTCGGCGCACAAACTCGAAGTCTTCCATAATCGGCAAAATGGGGAAACCGCTGAGTTCTTTGAAGGTTGAAGTTTTCAGAAAAATTCCTTGATCGCCGTAGGGAAGTTGGAGAAAACGCGATCGCACCCTCACCATTCTCTCTACCCAACGCAGCGATCGCAACGGTGCATCGATCTTTAACTCAAAAGCACCTGCAACAACTCCCGATTTCCCTAAAATTGTGCGAATTTCTGCGTCATATCCCAGCGGTAAACGAGTATCGCCATGCAGGAAAAGTAAGATTTCTCCCGTCGCCTTTTCTGCCCCATAATTCATCTGGGCGGCGCGTCCGAGTTGGGGAGATGCAATAACGTTTGCGCTCATTTGTCGAACGATTTCGATAGTCTTATCTTCGCTGCCGCCATCGACGACAATAATTTCAATATCCGTCCCCGTTTGCGCGCATTGCAAAGTTTTTGCGATATTTTCTGCTTCGTTGAAAGTGGGTATAATAATCGAGACTTTCTTCAAAGTAAACTCCAAATATTATCGCTCGCAATCGCACTCAGACTGAGGGTTACAATTAATCTATTTTGAATTTCATCTCGACCATGATAACCTTGATTCTCGATCGCACCAGTCAAATAAAAAGGCTCGATCTTGGTATGATTAAAGACCAACTTCATCAAATTGATTATAACAAGTTAAAGCTTTAATGGAAACCTGGTTAAAAGAACTGCAAAAAAAACGCGCGATCGCGGTAATTCGCGCCTCCGAATTCGAGTTAGGACTGCACTTAGCAAAAAGCGTAGCGACAGGAGGAATGCAGTTTATTGAAATTACCTGGAATAGCGATCGCGCCGCCGAAACCATCGCCCGACTGCGGCAAGAAATGCCCGATTGTAGCATCGGCACGGGAACGATCTTAAGTTTAAGCGAATTGCGAGACGCGATCGCGGCCGGCGCGCAATTCATCTTCAGTCCCCATGTAGAACCCGCCTTAATCCGCGCCGCCAACGATGCCGGAATTCCCGTCATTCCCGGCGCACTCTCCCCCACCGAAATCGTGACCGCTTGGCAGGCGGGCGCAACCTGCGTTAAAGTATTTCCCATCCAAGCTGTAGGGGGTGCGAGCTATCTCAAAGCGTTGCAAGGGCCGCTTGGAAAAATCCCGCTCATTCCCACCGGCGGCGTAACGCTCGATAATGCGCGTTCCTTCCTTAATGCGGGAGCCGTTGCGGTAGGATTATCGAGTCAACTGTTTCCCTCATCCCTCGTTGCGGCGAAAGATTGGGACGCGATCGCGCAATTAGCGACCACCGCAACCCGCTACTGTAGCATTGAACAGGGCAAAAAACCGTGAAACATCCTCGCCCGCCTCAACTCAGAACTCGATGGTTCGTTATTTTAGCAAGTGTAGCGCTGCTGTTTGCCCTCGCGATCGGTAATATTTCCGCGCCGACGTTCGCCCAATCGAGCGCAGACATCCTCCAAACCATCGCCTACCTGAGAACCAGCAACGAACATTGGATTGAAGTCAACCTCACCACCCAACGCCTGATTGCATGGCAAGGCGGAAAATCCGTCTTTGCGGTTATCGTCGCCACAGGGAAACCCTCAACGCCCACTGCAACCGGCGTTTTTAGCATCACCAGCAAGCAACCCCAAGCCCGAATGCGCGGTTCCGGGTTCGACGTACCCGATGTTCCCTTCGTGCTGTATTACGGGAATGCAGCCATTCACGGCGCATATTGGCGGGTGCGCTTCGGACAACCCATCAGTCACGGCACGGTTTATCTGGCTCCCGATCGCGCGCAATGGCTTTACAATTGGGCTGAAGTCGGTACGCCGGTTATTGTCAGACAGCTTTAGCAGCGCTTGAATCCAAAACTTCAATCCCACAGGGCTAATATGCGGTAAGGTTTGAGCGATTGTCACTTTTAGCGAAGCTTAGTGCAGACTTTCATTCAACATCAATCGCGTTCCGAGTTCGGCGCGTTCGTCAACTTAGCAAACGCAGTAGCAATCGTTTCCACTGCCATTTCAACGACAAACATCGCAGTTCGGATAATCCATCTAAGTCAGTGCTTCTATAATGCTTATAAAAGCGCGATCGCGTTGACACCCATGACTTACACCACGGAAGAACTGATTCAAATTCTCGAAGACGAACTCCGCGCGAGTTGGCAAGGAGAACGAGTTCTGCTGTCAGCGAGCAAACGATTTAAAGATCCCGTTCTAGCGATGATGCTGGGTGAAGATAAAATTAGCAAAGTTTACGCTTACCGCGACTTTCGAGATCAAATCCACCGCTATCAACTTCAGCATCGGGTGTCAGGATTAGTGTGGCGAGAGTGCAAGTTTCAAGGCAAGTCGCTGCAATTTCGGGAACTGCACAATCAATTAATTTGCGTGCCGCAGGATAAAGAAATTCTGAAAGCATCGAAGGATGCAGTGCTGGAATTTTGGCGACAAGCGACGCAGGAAATGAACTTTTGGCGGGTAAGAAAGTATTTAGAACCGTTAAGCGTGCAGCAAGTAGAAGAACTCGCTAACGATGCAGAATGGTTGCAGATCGAGGCGGTGCGGCAAGAGCTATACTTAGGATTGTGTTGGGGGAGGCCGGAAGATTGCCATTATCGCTGGGCTTATCCGGAGTCGGGATGCGATCGCATCGCTGCGGCGCAAACCGAACCGCGATCGCACGAACTCATGGCAAGTTAACCGATTATAAAAAGACAAGACGTTCCGAGCGAGTTTCGACGGAATTGCAACAAACGGGATTTTGCTCGGTACAAGTCGAGAGATTGCCCCGTTTAAACTCGATCCGCCACTGCTGTCCGATTTTCCACGCAACGATCTTAGCGCCGCCCCAACGTGGATTGAGGGGATACCCAGCAAATCCCGCTCGCAAAGCGGGTAGATAACTCGATTTAATATTCGTGCGAACTGCCACGCCTTCCGACAGTTCGACAACGCGGGATACCTGATGCGCACTTCCCTTCGTCATGCCCTACCTCAACTTTCGACAGCAACTATTCCTATATGCTGCGATCGCCAGATACTTTCAGGAAGATCGAGAGAAAAATTATAACCCGGTTTTTCCGCCGCCTCATCCTAGCGTCGTCGAAACCGGGTATCTGCTGTTAATTTCTTGAGGAAGAAAGCTAGGAATAGCGCATTGAATTTAATCTCCGCCGATTTTCCTCTAGCGGAACATACTGCTAACCGAACTATCCTCATGGATGCGCCAAATCGTTTCGCCAATCAAATTCGCGACAGACAAAACTCGTAACTGCTCGAAATTTCTCGACTCGGGAACGGGAATTGTATTGGTTACGATCACTTCCTCAAATACGCCGCTTGAAAGGCGCTCGATCGCCGGAGGGGAAAACACCGCATGAGTTGCACAGGCATAAACTTGCCGCGCGCCGCGATCGCGCAACAAACGCGCGCCCTCTGCAATCGTCCCGGCCGTATCGATCATATCATCCACTAAAACCGCCGTTTTACCCGATACATCGCCGATGATATTAAGAACCTCAGCAACGTTGTGCGCTTGACGGCGCTTATCGACAATAGCTAAAGGTGCGTCGTTCAGCTTTTTCGCAAACGCCCGCGCCCGCGCCACGCCACCCACATCGGGAGACACCACCACGAGATCGGGCAAATTTTTGCTGAGTAGGTAGTCCAGAAGAACCGGAGAACCGTAGACATGATCGAAGGGAATATCAAAATACCCTTGAATTTGAGCCGAATGCAAATCCATTCCTACAATCCGGTTTGCCCCCGCCTGCGTCACTAAGTTCGCAACCAGTTTGGCCGTAATCGATTCCCGTCCTGCCGTTTTGCGATCCGCGCGAGCGTAACAATAATACGGTAGCACGGCGGTGATTTGCCGAGCCGAAGCGCGACGACAAGCATCAATCAAAATCAGCAATTCCATCAAGTTATCGTTCACCGGATAGCAGCAAGGTTGGATAAGATATACATCGCAACCTCGAATCGATTCCTGGATTTGAACGTAGAGTTCGCCATCGGCAAAGCTTTTACGGATCATCGGCCCGAGATCCATCCCCAGATAGCGAGCGACTTCTCGAGCCAGGGGGATATTCGCAGAACCAGAAAAGAGCCGAAGGCGGTTATTATCGGCAAGGGTGGCGAGCGACGATTGAAAATTTAATGGGGCAGTACGGATTGCGGTAGGCTGTTGCATCTCACTTTAGGACAATCTTAATCTTCCTCTTTTCAGGGTATTCTATGTGGATGAAAATTTACCAGCCAATATTGAAAGACTTCGGAATTCAAAATTTAAAATTAAAAATAGAGCATAACTTTACAGCTTGCCCCTTCTGATTCTAAAAAGTTCCTTTTGCATATAGTACAAATATATGTATTCCGTGTTTTTGCCTGCTGGAAAACAAGCTGGCGCTAAGTCGGCAATAGTACAAAGCAGGCTTGTCTATGGAGCCGTCGCAGCAACCCGATAAGATTTTCCATCTTTTTGTAGCTTGAAGTGCTGGGAGCTTTGCAAAAATTTAGTAAAGGTATTATCGAGTTGCAGGCGTTTCAAAACCTTTGTAACGCCTTCTCCGTATTGCTTGGAGAATTCACCGGCTAGTTTCTCAACCGAGGTAAACTCTCCCGGTTTCGAGGTTAAGTTTTTGATTGCTTGCAGGAGAATTTGTTCGAGTTGCCAAGCCGAGGAGATCGGTGAATTCTCGGAACTAGACTTTTCTTCTTCAGTCAGTATTGGGGCAGAAGGGTCGAAAGAAGAAGTGGATTGGCTTTGAAAAAACGTAACATAAAGTTCAGAACTTTCAGATGTTTTATGAACGACAAAACGTTCCGGACGCTCGATAAAAAAGTCCTTCGCTTTGTTGTCAGACCAATAATAGGAAACAACTTGACTAATCGTTAGTTTGTATCGGTCTCGAAAGTGTTGGGAAATATCCGAAAGCTTAACCCAAGAACTGCCCTTAGTATTCTGTTCGAGTTGGGTGATTTCTTCGATTTGGCGAACAAACTCTTCAATAGAAGGAAAATTGGCAATGGAAGCCAGTAAAAAAGTTTGCGTTTGGTTAGTTTGGCTGTTAAAAATTTCGAGGGAGTCGCCTTGTTTTTGAATTTGATAAATCCATAAGCCTTTCTGCTGGAGGTGATTGCAGAGATTGGTCATAATGGTATCGGAAGAACAAACCAACACTTCGCGAGCGTTGGGGTAGCGCTCGTGCAGCGAGGAACCGACCGCAATCATTTTACCATCGGCATGGTCGCGACCGCCGGGAACGTGCAGCAGGTCGTAACCGCGCGAGTGCAAGTCGCGATCGAGTTTTCCTAAACTTCGCCAATTAGCAAAAGCAATTTTCACTCTCAGAGGACAGCGACAAATTGAGGTTAAAAATTTTTCAGTTTTTGCATCGAGTTGGAGGTTTTCTGCATCTAAGAGCAAGATTGCAATGTCAGCACCTTCGCTTTGGAATAGAGTAAATCGGGAATGCAACGCGATAAGGAGTTGTTTTGCAATCTGCGATACAAAAAAAGGTTCGAGGAAGAGGGATTGTAGAAAGTGTTGCAGTTGCGCGATCGCTTGTTCTGGAGAATTTACCGGCTTAAGGATTGCTTTTAACTTTGCTTTCAGTGCCGACTGAGCGCGATCGCTAAACCAATCTACCGATCGGTATTTTTCCTGCAACAATTCGGGTTGGTTTTGGCAAACGAGTTGAATGACTCGCAGCACATCCTGAAAAATTAGGTCGAATTTTGGTGGAGTATCAATCATCGAAAATTTGACTTCATCTTCTTAAGGCCCAGTTATACTCTCAATCAAACGTGCATCTTACGCACGCAAAGGGCTATTTCGGTCAATCGGAAGTTGTAACGTGCGAAATCTTTAAAACTCTGTTATATATCAGCTATCTCCGTCTAAGCAAGCTGCCAGATTAAGTAAGAGCGATCGGCATCCTAACTATTCTGTCCGTTCAAAGTTTTGAGCTAATTTCGTAGGGTGGGCAGCGCCCACCAGCCTTAAGTCAGTGCCATTTATTCAAAAATATCTAATTGTTCGATCGCGTTTCGAGTTTCCATACCGCTTTCCGGCACATATTTTCCTTGAGGCTGCTGTTTTTGAATCCCTTTACGCAAGCCCAACGCAATTTTACTATGCTTTTCAATCTGTCCCATCACTTGTCGAGCGCGAGTAATAACTGAAGCGGGCAAACCGGCTAATCTTCCGGCTTCAATCCCATAAGAACGATCCGCACCGCCGGGACGAACTTGATGGAGAAAAATGATTTTATCGGGCAATTCTTTCACAGTTACTTGATAGTTTGCCACGTTCGCAAGGATCGAAGCAAGCTCGTTGAGTTCGTGATAGTGGGTCGCAAAAATCGTTCTGGCTTGAATTTCTGCGGCTAAATATTCTGCGACCGCCCAAGCAATCGAAAGCCCGTCAAAAGTCGCCGTACCGCGCCCGATTTCATCGAGAAGAATTAGGGACTTCGGGGTCGCATGATTGAGGATATTCGCCGTTTCATTCATCTCTACCATAAAGGTCGATTGCCCGGTGGCGAGGTCATCTACTGCCCCGACGCGGGTAAAGATGCGATCGCAAATTCCCAAAGTTGCTTTATCTGCCGGAACAAAACTGCCAATCTGCGACATTAATTGAATTAATCCCACCTGTCGTAAATAACAACTTTTTCCACTCGCATTCGGCCCGGTTAAAATGATTAAGTCGGGATGGGAGGGGGTGACGGGGAGAGGGGGTGAATCGACAGTGTTATCTTTTAGCGCTTGTTCTTCCTTAACTGATAACTGTTCCGTTCCCATTGCTGTGGAATTGGGAACGAAAAAACCCGCCGGAAGGGTTTGTTCGACAACGGGATGTCTGCCCCCTTGAATTTCGATAACGCGCCCTTCAGTCATAACGGGACGGCAGTATCCTTGCGTAACGGCAACTTCTGCGAGTCCGGCGAGAACGTCCGTAGCGGCAACCGCTTTGGCAATTTCACGGATTTCCTCGCTTTTTTCACTCACTCGATCGCGCAATTCGCAGAAAATCTCGTACTCTAAGTTATTTAACTCGTCGCGCGCGTTGAGGATGCGAGTTTCGCGTTCTTTCAGTTCGGTGGTAATGTAGCGTTCTTCGTTGGTGAGGGTTTGTTTGCGAGTGTAATTATCGGGGGCGAGGTCGGCTTTGCTGCGGGGGAGGCTGATATAGTAGCCGAAGGTTTTATTGTAGCCGACGCGGAGATTGGAAATACCAGTGCGATCGCGCTCGCTAATCTCTAAATTCGCCACCCATTGTTGGTCTTGCTCGAGCAGGGCGCGTCTTTCGTCTAAAATCTCACTGATACCGCCTCGAATCAAACCGCCTTCTTTAAGGTGTTGCGGCGGCGATTCGACGAGATGTTCGAGAACGTGATGTCCTAACGGTTCGAGTCCAGGGGGAATTTTATGCAGTGCTTTGAGATAGGGCGAGGAACCTGCGGTAGCGAGGCGGGAGAGTTCGGTTAATTTCACCAAAGATTGGGCTAAATTGGCTAAATCTTTGGCATGGGCGCGCCCAGAACCGACTCGCCCACTCAATCGCTCGATATCGTAGATTTGCCGCAGCATTTGCCGCAAGCTGTCGCGCAGTTCGGTGTTGCGAGTCAGTTCTTCGATAGTATCTTGGCGGGCGCGAATTCCTCTGAGATCGAGCAAGGGTTGCAGCAACCAGCGACGCAGGGCGCGCCCTCCCATTGCAGTAACGGTGCGATCGCACGCCCACAGTAGCGACCCATTATACGTGCCGTCGCGCACGGTTTGCAAGATTTCGAGGTTGCGGCGCGTTTGCGGGTCTAATAAAAGATAATCCGCGATCGCGTAAGTTTTTAAGGGAACTAAAGGAACGGGGTTATTTTTCTGCGTTTCTTCGAGGTATTCCAGCAATCCGCCCGCCGCCCGCACGCACAGGGGCAGATCTTCGCACCCCATACTTTCGAGCGATCGCACCCCAAACTTCATTAACAAGCGTTCTTTAGCCAGCCCGAGGTTAAAATGTTTCTGCGATCGCAGCGAGTAGCAAAAACAATCCGGCAATCCCTCCGGTAAAACCTCCGACTTCTCCCCCGGACGCAGCAACCCCACCGGATCCGGCGCATCCGTTGGCAGTAAAATTTCCGCAGGCTGCAAGCGCATCAACTCCAGCCCTAACGACTCCAGATCCCCCGAATGCGTCGTATAAAACTCCCCCGTCGAGATGTCTGCATAAGCTAACCCCCAATGCTGTTTCGCCAGCACCACCGAAGCGAGGAAATTATTACGCCGCGCCGATAGCATCGAATCGTCTACCAGCGTTCCAGGAGTCAGCAAGCGCGTCACCTGGCGTTCCACCATCCGCTTTTCAGCCGCCGCCTGCGCTGCATCCTCGGTTTGGTCGCAAATCACCACCGCATAGCCCTTCTCCACTAGCATCGCACTATAGCGATCGATCGCGTGATGCGGAACTCCCGTCATCGCCACCCGCCCGATTTCCTTCCCCGACTCCTTAGAAGTCATCATCAATTCCAGTTCTTGTCCGATGGTGACAGCATCCTGGAAAAAGCATTCAAAAAAATCGCCCACCCGATACAGCAGCAACGCATGGGGGTAAGTTTCCTTCACTTCCACGTAATGCTGCATCATCGGCGAAAGCTTCTCGCGGTCTATCTTACGGTAATCGTTGTGGGGATTAGCTTTGGTGGACATAACGGTTAGACGCGAATAACCCAGACAGCAACACTCGATTTTACCGCAATTGGCGATTGTGCCATCGAATCCAAAGCGCAGGCAATGTATCCTGCAACACTTGCGATTAAAATGCAATCTATTTATAATTCAATCTTGATACTTTTATCCTTTTTACAGGAGAATAGGTTACTTCTCGTCTGCGGCAAAAACCAAATTTAAAAGGAAAGGTATAAATTTGTATTCCCTTTCACCTTTTCTTGACAATGGAGAAGCCGGTCACTTTTTATCGGCTCGCTCTCTCGTGAAAAACTCAATTTCAGATCGCCTACAGGAGAAAGTTTAAGATTGGGTAATGTCCACATTAAGGGTTAAATCTATGGGTTTGAGAGATCCAAGCCGTATAATAAATTCAAATCAAACCGATGATTAATTCGCATTAAAAATCGCCAAAAGTTACTAGATATCTCTTGAAAATAACGGCAATTCTTGATAATATTTTTAAGATCGAGAATTAAAACAATTGCGAGTTGCAGTTTAGCGAGTTTAGCAAGGTAAGAACGCATAAATGTTGATTGTAGGTGGTATTCTGCCCACTCGCAGACTGAGAAGAGAACCGCTCTGCCCCATAAAACTTTCTTTTAAAGAGTATAAACGTATTAAGTATAAATGCTTATTTTGATGTTTAATTAATTAAATTAATTCTCAATAAGCTTTAAAATCTATTGAACCTATCATCAGCATAGTAATACTGCCCCCAAACTTGCTAGCGCTCGCTCGGTCGTAAGAAGCTTAACCCTGCTGAATTGCAGGGATGCTGGCAGTAGCGGTGACATCAATCTGCCATAACGTTTGATAAAAAAAAACAATGACTACTTGAGAAAAAGTCTGAATATAGATAAAGTAAGTAGCGGTGTGACCGAACAGCGATGGCAAAACCCGAACAACCATCGCTCGATAACTCAACTCAAAACTAGGTGTGAGGACTCCCAAAATGTCAAAACTGCTCTGGCAGATTCTAAAAACGGCTCCCCTTGCTGTGGGAAGCTCTGTACTACTCGCGAACGGTGCGATCGCGGCTCAAAACCCTGACGTTGCTATCCCCTCCGATTCCCAGAAATCAGTAGAACTCAACCTTGAAGCTGCGGCTGAGGTTCCCAAAGCTGCCGAACTCAACTTTGAAACGCCTGCTTCTGTTGAAGTTGCCAGCGAAATCGCTCCTGCAAATAACAGTTCCACCCTCGAGCAAATCGAAAGCTATAGCAGCGAAGGCATTGATAATTCCCTCGGACAAAGCGTGCAAGGCGCATCCAAATTTCGCGACGTGCGCCCCACCGATTGGGCATTCCAAGCCCTCGACGACCTCATCAAACGCTACGATTGCTTAGTCGGCTATCCCGATGGCACGTTCCGAGGCAACCGTCCCCTGTCTCGTTACGAATTTGCCGCCGGTTTAAACGCCTGCTTAAACCAAATCGAGCGCTTAATTGCCTCATCCGGTAGCGGTTTTGCGACTAAAGAAGACTTGGAAACCTTGCGTCGGCTGATGCAAGAATTTGAGGCAGAACTGGCAACCCTGGGAACCCGCGTCGATAACCTCGAAGCGCGTACCGCCTTCCTTGAAGACCATCAATTCTCCACCACGACCAAACTGAAAGGAGAAGTCATCTTTGCACTCGCGGATGTATTTACTGACCTCGACCAGCAATTTGATACTAACTTCAACCGTCAGATTGATGCTAGAGACAGCCGACCAAGCGGTGGCAATGCCATTTTTAGCGATCGCGTTCGCTTAAACCTAGAAACCAGCTTCACCGGCAAAGACTTGCTGCGCGTCCGCCTGCAAGCGCGCAATACCCCGAATATCATTCCCAGCTTTACCAACGAAGGTCGCTTGGGCTTTGATGGAGACAATGGCAATAACGTCGAACTGGACGACGTATTTTATCGCTTCCCAGTTTTCAACGATCGCGGTCGATTGCAAGTTTGGGCGAACGGAACCGAACTTAACGATATGTTCGATCCGATTAACCCCTTTGAATCCAGCGGTTCCGGCGCGCTTTCTCGCTTCGGTCGTTTCAACCCCATCTATCGGGCGGGCGGTCAAAATGCTGCGATTGCTCTAGACTTTAACGTAACCGATTGGCTCAACGTTGCCGGAGCCTATATGGCGGGCGAAGCTAATAATCCCGGGCCGGGTCAAGGTTTATTTAACGGAGACTATGCTGTTGCCGGTCAAGTCACGTTAAAACCTTTCGACGGTCGCATGAAAGTTGCAGGCTTGTTCGTTCACGGCTACAACGACACTGGCATTGATATGGGAACCGGTACGCGGGCGGCATCTTTCCGCACCGGGACACCCGTCGTCTCCAATAGCTACGGCGTAAACGTCAACTTCAACGTAACCGATACTATCTTTGTCGGCGGTTGGGGCGGCTACACCGCAGCGCGCGCCATTAATACTGGCGATGGCGACATCTGGAACTGGGCAGCTTATGCCGGTCTAAATGATTTAGGCGCGAAAGGAAGCCGCCTCGGTTTTATCTTCGGTCGCGAACCGTATTTAGCCGGTTCAGATCCTGCCATTGGAACCTTAAATGTACCGGGTTTAGGCAACAGATTAGGCAACCGCGCTGATGCCGATACCAGCTATCACTTTGAAGGCTTCTATCGCTTCCCTGTCAACAAAAATATCCATATTACGCCGGGGGTAATTGCGATTACCAATCCGGGCGGCCAATCGGTTAACGATACCCTGTGGATTGGCGTGTTGCGCACGACCTTCTCTTTCTAGATATCGAGTCGAGAGAAGACTCTCTCTAGCATTCCTCATATACCTTGCTTGAACCCTCCACTGCGAGGGTTTTTTATTGGTTCTGCGGATTCCTAGGATCGGTGATATTACATATATATTTGTAATACGACTGTTCTTATCGGGTATTTATTGCCTGAACTTATCGGCATCTACTGAGACTGCTGAAATTCTGATATGGAATCGGTCTTAGGGTGTATTTTTTTTTAAGATTTGTCCAATTTTTTTTTGAGATACCTTCTTCCTAAAGGATGGTTTACGAATTAAAAGACTCGCTTACGATCCTCCCTATAAATAACTATGCTCCTTACGAAGAAAATTTGAACAGGAGCGAAGCGATGAAGTCGCAAACCATTTATCCATACGGCATCATACTCATGAGATACAAACAATTTGTCAGGGAAATTCTACATCAGTTAAAAGTTCCAGAAGCCTATCGAACTATTGTCCGAAATTTTCCGTTCGAGTTAGCTATGGCAGAAGAGCGTAAGCGCCCGACTCGGGTTGCGGCTACTAGGGACTGGTTTGAAGAGCGTAGGGCGTTACAAAGCTCGCCCAGAGCCGCCTTCGCTTTAAAAAGTGTTGAGTCTTCAAGATTTGCGAGTAGCCGTAATTGGTTTAGAGAACGCGAATCATTAGCCCAGTAAAGATTGTCGATTTTTTACGATTGAATGCTGAAATAAGCATTCAATCATAAGTGGAGAGTTCTTCAGTAGTTTGTACGACACAGAGCGCTGAACTTCCTTGAAGAAGTCAGAAATTTTGTAATGCCCAGAATGCCCAGTTTTAGAATTGAATAGCAACAGGAATGTATCAAGAACTTCTTCAGCCCCACCTGATTAGCCGAGCGTTACCGAAAGGTTTTGAGTCTACAGTTCATTGGAAATTCAGAGAAGCTGAAAAGCACGATTCTCCACATACCTTTATAGCCGAACTGAAAAATGCTCGGGTCTGGGGGAGAAACGGTGCAGTTATAACCAGCGATAACTGCCTTCTAACCGATGTATCGAGGGAGTTTGGGGAAAAACCTCCGTGGGAGCATTCGATTTTTGAACGCTTGCAACTGCCCGAACCATACTTTTTAGATGGGACTGCTGTTGTTTTAAGTGCAGCCGGTGGAGAGGGTTACTTCCATTGGCTGTTAGAGGTTTTGCCGCGCCTCCACCTACTATCTTTAGCAGATATTTCCTTTGACTCTATCGATGCTTTCATCGTCAACAGTCAGGAAACCTCATACCAACAAGAGACGTTAGCACGGCTAGGGGTTCCTGCTGACAAAATCGTAACGAGCGATCGCTTTCCTCATCTTAAAGCCGAACGACTCCTGGTTCCCTCCTTACCTGGAATTACGGGCAACCCTCCTTCATGGGTGTGCGAGTTCTTACGCGATCGATTTCTGCCCGAAGAACGGTTATCCCCAACGAGACGAATTTATATCCAGCGCCCCCAAGAGGTCGATCGCCGTCGAGTGGTGAATGAACCTCAAACGCTGGAATTGTTAAGTCGGTTTGGCTTTGAACCTGTTAAGTTCGAGCTATTGTCCGTGGCAGAACAAGCGCGTATCGTTGCTTCATCGGAAGCGATTATCGGCCCTCACGGTGCGGGACTCAGCAATCTCGTTTTTGGAACCCCGAAAACCAAAGTCATAGAAGTTTTTAACCCCAGTTATGTCAACGTTTGTTTCTGGGCAATAAGCGATCGCATTGGTGCTGATTATTATTACCTACTCAGCGACGACCCCAAACCGAAGGAGGATGAGAATCCCTGTCTGCCAAAGGCTAACATCCGAATGCCGCTCGACCGATTAGAAAAAGCACTCGAGCAACTATTCTCTCGATCGCGCGTATAACGAGTTTGCTCAACCGCTTGCAGGAGTGAAGCGGAGGTGCTTTTAAAGGTTATCTTAAAACCAGGAAAGCAGGGATGCTAGTAATAGCGTTTCTGTATTCTCGCAAGTCAGAAAGGCGCTTATAATACGGACGGTAAGTAGTTGGAGAGCGCGTTGAAAGCCGTCTTGCTGCTTGCGGTTAACGGTTAGCGATCGCTGTTAGATAAAATGTGGCGAAATCTTCAGGAACGCTTAGAAACTCGATGGGTTAATCCGGCTTATGCGGGGTTAATGTTAGGGGGGGTTGCGCTCTGTTTTTTTGGGGCGGCTAGCAATACAATGGCCGGGTGGCTGTATGCGATCAGTGGCGGGATTTTTGCGCTGCTGTTGGTGAGTGCGATTCTGCCCCCGCGCGCGATCGCGTCGTTACGAGTGCGCCGTTTGCCGATCGCGCCGGTGAGTGCGGGCGATCGCATCGCCATAACGTTAGAGATTGAAAACCCCACCTCCCAAGCCAAGCACTTACTGCAAATCCGCGACAGTTTCCCACCGGAACTTGCTCCTAGCGAAGCGATCGCGATCGAAACTCTCCCCCCCCGAAGCATTCATCGCTGTCTATTTAACCCCGAAACAACCCGACGCGGCGTTTACCGTTGGGAAAGTGTGGAATTGAGAACGGGCGCGCCCTTGGGCTTATTTTGGTGCCGACGCGATCGCGCCGTTCCCGCCAAAGCGATCGTTTATCCCGTCGTTCTGCCCCTCAAACGCTGCCCCCTCATCGACACCCTCGGGCGCGAAGCCACCTTGCAAGCGGAAAGCGAACGCCGTTCCCAAATAGCCAATGAAGGGATTACCCGAACCCTGCGTCCCTACCGCCAAGGCGATCCCACCCGCCTAATTCACTGGCGCACCAGCGCGCGCTTGGGCGAATTTCAAGTCCGCGAACTCGAAATCGTCACGGGCGGACAAGAAATCTTTATCTGCCTCGATACGCCTGCAACTTGGCCTGCTGACGACTTTGAACGGGCTGCGATCGCCGCAGCATCGCTATACTTCTACGCCAGTCGAGCGCAGATGAACGTCAAACTCTGGACGGCAAGTACGGGATTATTACAAGGCGATCGTGTCGTTCTCGAAGCCCTCGCCGCCACGCAAATGGAAGAAGCACCCAGCCACGATTTGCCCTCCCGCCCCTTAATTTGGCTTTCCCCCAACGCCAACCGCATTGAGACACTCCCTCTCGGTAGTCGTTGGCTGCTATTTCCCGCCTCTACCGCAGTTGGCAGCCTAACCGCCGTTCCCGGAATCGCGATCGATCCCAAACAAGACTTAGCAATGCAACTGCAAAAATCCTCGAACCTTTATTAATGGATAGTGAAGGGTGAATGGTGGATAGTGAAGAGTCAATCCCCCAAAATCATTCAAAATTATCCATTATCCATTATCCATTATCCATTAATATCGTGCGTCCTGTCTCATCTCCTCTACCTTTACCCATCTCCGAACGAAAACTCCTCGATCGCGCCCAAACCTATTTGCAATCCTTTGTTGCTCGCCACGCCGCCGCGATTGACACCGATCCCGAAGTTTTGCGAGTCGCTTTGCAGGGATTAGGCGATCTCGCGCTCCTCGCCCTCAAAGTCCCTAGAGCTTGGCAAGGCGCAGAATTTAGCCTTTCCAACTATTACTGTTACCAAGAATCCCTCGCCCGCTATTCCGGAGCCTTAGCCTTCCTGCAAACCCAGCATCAAAGCGCGGGCGCATTAATCGCGCGCGGCACAAACGAATCCCTCAAACTCGAATTTTTACCCCGGATGGGGACGGGAAAAGTTCTTGTGGGCATCGCTTTTTCTCACTTGCGTCGCCCGGGCGAACCCATGCTGCGAGCAGAACCTACCCAAGGCGGCTATCAACTCAACGGACACATCCCTTGGATAACCGGCTATGACTTCTTTCAAGATTTTATTGTCGGCGCAACCCTCCCCTCCGGCGAAATTCTCTACGGTGCGATGCCATTACGCGAGATGGTGCAACCGAGTGGCGGCAAGCTGAATTTCTCCGCCCCCCTACCCTTAATTGCAATGGAGTCCGCCCAAACCGCGAGCGCGAGGGTAGATGAATGGTTTTTGCCCGAAGAGCGCGTCGTCGCCATTCGCTCGCCGAATTTTCTCGGCGAACAAGACCGAAAAAATGTTTTGTACCCCAGTTCCTTAGCCCTCGGATGCGCTCGAGGGGGGCTAGATCTCCTGCAAAAGGTCAGCCAACAGAAGGAACTTCCGTTTCTGGAAAAAGCCTACAATGCCCTCGATCGCGACTGGGAAGACTGCCGCCAGCAGATTTTTGACGTTTTAGCCTCCCAAGACACGCGCTTCGAGTTACGGTTGGAACTGCGCTCTCGCGCGATCGACCTCGCCGGACGTTGCGCCCGCGCTGCCGTCATTGCCTCGGGCGGTTCTGCTAGCACGCAATCTCACCCCGCCGGACGCATTTACCGGGAAAGCCTTCTTTTTGCCGTCTCCGGGCAAACCCCCGACCTTATGGAAGCCGCTCTCGGTCAGTTGTTGCCTTCCCTGTGAATGTCAAGAAATGTTCATAATTTGCCCGGAGTGTAGCGATCCCGCCTTAATTCTGTAACAAACTTCTTAAAAAATTGAGCTTTAGTGCTTATAATCAGTACAGGAATCTTCATATTCCTCAATCGGTTTGGAAAAAAACCTTAATCATAGTCAAGTAGCAAAACTCTCTTCGTAATGCCTCGAATACTGGTCATCGATGACGATCCTGCAATTACAGAGTTAGTCTCCGTGAACTTGGAGATGGCTGGATACGACGTGAGTCAAGCTCGGGATGGCATTAAAGGTCAAGCTTTAGCCGTTCAACTTCAGCCAGATTTAATCGTTCTCGATCTAATGTTGCCCAAGGTGGATGGCTTCACCGTCTGCCAGCGCTTGCGCCGAGACGATCGCACGGCGGAAATTCCCGTTTTAATGGTCACCGCTCTCGATCAAACGCAAGATAAAGTCGGCGGATTTAACGCCGGTGCGGACGACTATCTCACGAAACCATTTGAGCTTGAAGAAATGCTCGCGCGGGTGCGCGCCCTATTGCGCCGTACCGATCGCATTCCGCAGGCTGCCAAGCACTCAGAAATTCTCAATTACGGTCCCTTAACTCTGATTCCCGAGCGTTTTGAGGCGATTTGGTTCGACGAAACCGTCAAACTGACCCACTTAGAGTTTGAACTGCTCCATTGCTTGCTGCAACGTCACGGACAAACCGTATCGCCCAGCGAAATCCTTAAAGAGGTTTGGGGTTACGATCCCGACGATGATATCGAAACGATTCGCGTTCATATCCGCCATTTAAGAACAAAATTAGAACCCGATCCCCGCCATCCGAAATACATTAAAACCGTCTACGGCGCGGGATACTGCCTGGAATTGCCCAGCACCGAACAATTGCTCGCCGACTCCGACTCTGCGATGGCTTAAGGCAGCACAGTCAAGAAATTCAACAGAATCTATCCTCGGCAGGTTATTTCGCCAGAGCATCTCTTGAGGCAGGGATGCCAATGGCCTGTTTAGCAGCTATCATTGACTAAACTGCTACATTCCTAGAAATTCTAAGGATAGGATTGTAGTTGGTAATAGTTGTTAAGTATTAACGTTTGTTACCTTAAGACTCATCGCTATGACACTCCCCAATTTCTTAATTATTGGCGTTCAAAAATCAGGAACAACCTCGATCTATAACTACCTCAAACAGCACCCACAGATCTACATGAGTCCTGTGAAAGAGACCAATTTTTTATCAAGAGATTGGGAAAAAAATCCCGCAACAAAAAGTCAGTCAGTTGCCCCTAAAATTGACAGCTTTAAAAAATACTGCGAACTCTTTGATGAGGTGAAGGACGAAATCGCGATCGGAGAAGCTTCCCCAAACTATCTTTTTCATTACGATATCTCAATTCCCCTCATTCAGCGTTACGTCCCAGAAGCTAAGCTAATCGCAATTTTACGCGATCCGACCGAAAGAGCGCATTCGGACTATTTGATGCACATCCGGGACGCGATCGATACACAGCGTAGAAACTTATTAGATCAAATTAAATACAGTTCTCATACGTCCTATACTCTCCGCAAAGGATTTTACGGACAACAACTCCAGCATTTTTACGATCGATTCGATCGCCAGAAAATTAGAGTTTATTTGTACGACGACTTGCGAGTTGATGCCGAAAAGTTTATGCAGGAAATCTATCGTTTTCTGGAAGTGGATGATAACTACTGTCCGGATGTATCTCGCCGCTCTCAAGTCGCTAAAATCCCCAAAAATCAAACAATTAATAGAATCTTGAAAAAACAAAATCCGTTGCGAACGACTGTCTCTTCAATCTTGAAAGCATTTATGCCCGTAGAAATGCGGCAAACAATTCGTTCGAGCTTAATTGAATTAAATTCAGATGAGAAGTCTATAGTCAAGATTACTCCAGAAGAGCGAGAGGCACTCGTTGAGTTTTATCGTCACGACATTCTACAGTTGCAGGATTTAATCGATCGCGATCTTTCGGCTTGGTTAAAAGTATAAGTTTAGCTTCAAGTTATGGATACACTGGTTAATTATCATGTCATCGATCCGGGTAACATCGGAGATAGCTTATCTGCACCAAGCGCCTATTTTAGCTTTCCTGGCTATCGCGTTGAAGCTGCGGATATTCGGGCAGTACAAGCCGACCAGATTGACAATAAATATATTATTGTTGGGGGGGGCGGCCTTTTGTATTCAAGGTTTTTAGATAATTTTTTAAAACTGAGGGAGGCAGGGAACGTTAAAAAGTTGATTGCCTGGGGAATCGGTCAGCAAAACTACAGTCTTTCAACGATAAAAGATGTTCGCTCGTTTAACTATTCTGAATACCTAGATGGTTTTGATTTGATGGGAATTCGAGACTCGGATTCGCCGTACTCTTGGGTTCCTTGTGCGAGTTGCTTGCACCCCTCGTTGGATAAAAAGCGCGAGATCGAACATGAGTTGGTGATTTTTTCCCACAAAAAATTTCAGTTGAATATGCCTCGCATCCCGCGATTGACAAATGCCAGTAGCAGCTTTGATGAAGTGTTAGATTTTTTGGGGTCGGGGGAGACAATCTTAACCAGTTCTTATCACGGTGCCTATTGGGGAACCTTGCTGGGACGCAAAGTTTTAGCTTTCCCGTTCAGTAGCAAGTTTTATACCTTGAAGCATCAACCTGCTATTTATGGCGTTGAGAAGTGGAGGCAGGAGAAGATAACTTTTTCGCTCTTTAAAAAACGCCTCTATGAATTTCGTTACAAGAATAAGTTTTCTTGTTCGACCGAAGGGTGGCAAGAGGCGTTGAAAGATTGTCGGAGTTATCCAGAAGCTCTACAAGAGTGCCGCGATCGCAATCAATGGTACTACGAGCGAGTTCTGGATTTATTGAATTAGAGTCGCCCGCTTACAAGCTCGCTTCTGCTGACTCCTCGTGACTGCCTTGATGCACTGTCTTCACCCACTTCAAGCGCTTCGGGCGAACCGACATTCTTCCGGTTGTTGCGGGCATGATAACCATCCAGTGCATCATATAAATCATCCCGCGCGCTGTCTGTACGATAATTTCTCCGAGGCGCGCTAAAAGGTTTTTGTCCTTGGGTTGAGTGCGGTACAGTCCCACCGACATTGCCACGACAGCCCAGCTTATCATTAACGCCGAGAGGGGACTGAGAACGGGCAAATCGTGCCGCCACAGCACCATGAATAAGTCGGGGATTGCAGCAGTGGGCAGGATATATTGAATGAGAACGAAGGCGATTAAATCGAGGGTTTTAGTGAAATCAAGGCGATTGCTGGCAATTAAGCGCCAATAGTCGAGATAGCGTTGATAACCGCCTTCTGCCCAACGATTGCGTTGATGCCATAAAGCTTTAGGCCCGGTTACGCCTTCTTCGTTAACGGCGGGAAGCAAGCAAAAGCCGATGTCCCATCGATCCAAGTGCAAGCGAATGGTTAAGTCGAGGTCGTCGGTAATGGTTTCTTCGTTCCAACCGCCACAACTCATGAGGGCTTCGCGGCGGACGAATTGACCGTTACCGCGCAGTTCGCCGATACCGCCGACGGCAATTCGTTGTTGCTGGAAGTAGCAGTCGAGCGCCATTTCCGCTTTTTGTCCCTGCGTCCAAAAGTTGTAGGAGTCGTTGGCAATTGCTTTACGCATTTGCACGGCTCCAATTTTTTCGTTGTCGAAGAGGGTGACAATGCGACGCAGCATATCGGGGGTGACGGTTGCATCGGCATCGAATACGCCGATAATACTGCCGGTAATGAGGGGAATGATTTGGTTGAGCGCGCCGGATTTGCCGCCGCCAGCCCCGGCGGGACGATGTAAGACTTTGAGTTGGGGATATTCTGCGGCTAATCGGTCTAAGATTTCGGGAGTGCGATCGCTGCTATCATCGTCTATCGCCCAAACTTCATAGCGATCGCGCGGGTAATCGAGATTGCAGAGCATTCGTACTAGCCGCCCGATTACTGCCTCTTCATTTTTCGCAGCAATCAGTAAAGAAACTTTAGGAGCGGTGGCGAGTGCATCTTCGGCTAAGGGTTCGGGATTGGGTTGCGGTTGCGTAGCAATTAGCCTCAAGCCATGTACTAAAAGGATTCCCGTGAAACTCATCACCAGTCCGAGTCCCCAAGGAACGAGGTGTAGCGCAATGACGGTTCCCCAGATGGTAATCAGGGCAAGGGCGGCTTTTCCTCTGCGTCCTTCTTGTCCGCGAAAGTAGTCACTTCTAAATTCGTCCTCGTCTTCTTCTGGATCCGACCATTCGGACAACAGAGAACCGATTGGGTCTAATTCTTCGTCGGCGTTCTGGTTTGACCAAGACTGTTCTGGCATAGGATAGAGTGTTACGCGAGGGTGGATAAAAAGGAAAGCTCGAGCGGCAGCTTGCGAAAATTTTGCGATCGCGCGCCTGCCCCGGACGGTTTTCTTTACTTCTCGATAGTAGCGAAGATTGTTACAATTTTTATCGATTTCTTAACTTTTGGCAAGGGTAATGATGAATTATGAATGATGAGGGGTGAATTACGAATTACTCGGAGGGATGGGGAGACGAGGCGGTAGAACGATTAAAAGAGAAGTATAAAAAAAGACCTAAAAAAACAAATGATAGCTCCTTGGTTGGCAACGGCAAGTATTGGTTTAATCTCGATTTTGTGGGCGGAAGTGGTGCGCGATCTCTACCATCTCCTTGCCCACTACTGGTCGCCGCTCGGTCGCCTGCACAATTGGCACCATCGCGTTTTTCGCCCCGATCTAACGCCAGCGAGCGAGGCGATTTACCGGCAGGCACATTGGTATAATGACGTACCAGAAGCGCTGGTAATGTTATTGATGAGCGGTTTGCCCGTTGCGATCGCGTTTCAACTGGATCTGCCTCAACCCTGGCTAGCGGGGGCGGGTTCCCTGTATACCTTAAGCTTTTTAAGCACCGCGATCGCGCGCGGATTGGGAATTGCCGGAGCCGACGAACTCACCGATCTTACCCATCGTCCTGGTGCTTTTACGGAGCCTCCCGCGCCTTGGTTCGTGAATCGCACGTATCATTGGCGGCATCATTTTGACAACCAAAATGCCTACTATTGCGGAACGTTGACCGCGATTGATAAAATTATGGGAACTGCCCTTTCGCTCAAAGGTAAACGAATTGCCGTGACGGGCGCTTCGGGAAGTTTAGGGAAATCGCTACTATTTCACCTCCAAAAGAAAGGTGCAAAAGTCATCGCGCTTACTTCTCAAGATACGCCGATCGCGTTACCTGAAAGCAGCGAACCCATTCAAACAGTGGTTTGGCAAGCGGGGAAAGAAGCGGAGTTGAGCGAACTGTTTGAGAAAGTTGATATTTTAATTCTCAATCACGGGATTAACGTGAATGGGGAAAGAACGCCTGACGCGATCGCGAAATCTTATGAAATTAATGCCTTTTCTCAACTACGCTTGCTCGAACTCTTTTTAACCACCGTCCGAAGTAATAAAGAAATTGCTACCAAAGAAGTTTGGGTGAATACCTCCGAAGCCGAATCGAACCCCGCTTTTAGTCCCCTGTACGAACTCAGCAAGCGAACCCTAGGCGATTTAGTCACCCTGCGCCGTTTGGATGCGCCCTGCACGATTCGCAAGCTGATTTTAGGGCCGTTTAAAAGCAACCTGAATCCCATTGGTATTATGTCTGCCGATTGGGTTGCCAAGCAAGTTGTCAGCCAAGCAACGCGCGACGCTCGCAATATTATCGTCACGATTAATCCGCTAACTTTTGTGACTTTTCCTCTGAAAGAATTTAGTAATTCGCTTTATTTTCGCCTGTTTAGTCGGGGTTCTTTACCTGACTCTAATTGAGGATGAAAATTAAGTGGAAGTATGCACTAGGAACGGCGCTTGCGATCGCGCTCTTTGCCGAACCCGCTCTTGCCAATGCGATCTCAACCTTATATTTTATAGGGACGCTGTATTTATTAGTGGGTAATGCCGCGATCGGGCTTTTTGAAGGTCGCTTGCTCGCTCGATTTTTTGGAACACAACGAAGCAAGTCAATTGGCATCGCGATTTTAGCGAACTATGTCTCGGCTTGGCTTGGAGTTGTACCCCTCATTTCTCTTGCTTCTCGCTTTCAAGATATTCCTTTAGAATCGGTCAAAACCTTACTACGGGTTTCATTTCTGCTGGCTTTTATTTTAACCGTTCTGATTGAATATCCTTTTATTTGGCTCCTTTTTCGCGATCGCCCCAATTCCTTTTGGCAGGCAGCAAAGGCGAACTTAATTATCCAAAGCCTTAGCTACTTAATTATTTATTTCTTCTTTCTGCCTTACAGTCCCACTAGCTTAGCCACAAATCTACAATTCGTTCCTTTTTCCGAACTACAACCAACGGGAAACTATGCCCTTTATTTCATCAGTCCGGATAAGAAGCAAGTGATGCGATCGCGCCTAGACGGTAAGCCCCCAGAATTCATTAAGGATATTTCTCATTTGAACTTTTCCTATCGACCTTATTTTTGCTCTCATCAAACAGCACAAAAAACCTTCGATCTCTTTCTTGAATCTTACAATGTCCAGCACAAAATTCTTTCAGATTTTGCCACTCGAACGCCGACCTGGATATCGGAAAAAGAAATAGACTGCCGTATGCCCTGGGGACCCGTGGCTTCTTTGTCCGATCGCGATATTATCCAAGAAGGTTATCACAACACTTTTGAGGAGGGCGGAATACGGGGATCGGCTAGCCCCGGAAAGCCAAAATTTAAATACTCATTAAAAACTCCGATTATTCAACGAAGAATGAGTAGTGCAACGCAACTTAAAGACGAGCGAGTAGTTCTACAAATTGGGGAGGATCGAATTTATATTCTTCATCCTTACCAGAAAAAGATTGCTGAAGTTGTCGAGGGTTCTTCCCCTTTAGTCGTCATCCCAAAATAGTCGGTAGGGTGCGTTAGCGCTCTTCGTAACGAACCGTCTCAAGTAATCTTAAGGAGGGATAATTGAGAAAAGTTTTTCGGGAAATGTTTGTTCCAGACGAATCCTAGTTTATCTTGGAGATTGGGCAAGTAGGGGGAGGATCGACCAATGACTTCTGTTCCGAATCCGAGTTTGAAGGCGGGCGAAACAGCGTTACGAGCGGGACAATATGAAGATGCGATCGCGCATTTTCAGGAAGTGTGCGCCACGGAACTGGATCTCGCCCTCGTCAATCGCGCCCGACAAGCTTTAGTCGTGGCTTATTGCCGCTGCGATCGCGCCGAAGATGCCATCCTATTGTGTCACGAACTCGTCCAAGACCCCACCCCCGAAAGCGCTTGGGCGACAAAAACCCTCGCCGACTTAATTCAACGTTACCCGGAAGCCAATACCCTCGGTTTAGTTCCCCTTCAACCCAAACAGAAAAGCAAACGCCCCGCAGCACCCCGCAATCTCGCTCCCTCTTTTTCTAACGCCGTCGCACGCGCCGAAACGCCCCAAGATGCTGCCCCGACAGTTTTCGTACCGGGCAGGCAGTGGCGCAATGCAGAACGGGCGAAGAACTGGAAGCGGATGAAACCGACGCAACTATGGCGGTTGTGGCTAATACAACTGGTTTGCGCGATCGCGTTATTTTACCTCGTCCGCTTCTCCCTGGAATGGACGCTAAGAACCTTTAACGCGATACTTGACTTTTTACCCCTATTGCGCCCCATCCAACTCTTTTACCGCAATACCACCTATTTTGTCCTCATTTCCTTCTTCATCCTCTGGATTGCTTCGCCCTGGTTGCTCGATTGGCTGCTAACCAAACTATACGGAATGGAACGCTACTCAGTTCCCAAACTAGCGGGGGAATATCCCGAAGCAGCGAAAGTGGTGCAGAAGATGACGCAGCAGAAAAAACTGCCTCGCCCGCAACTGGCAATTTTACCCACTCGCGCGCCGGTTGCGATGACTTACGGAACCTTACCCCGCACCGCCCGCATCGCTATCAGTCAGGGATTGCTCGAACAGTTGGACGATTCCGAACTTGCCGTAATTTATGCAGCGCAAATCGCCCAGATTATCCACTGGGATTTTAGCTTTACCTCCGGCGCGATCGCGCTCCTGCAAATTCCCTTTACCCTCTACTGGCAAATTTCCCGCCAAGGAGAACGCCTCAGCTTAAAAATTAAAAATGACAAATTAAAAATTAAAAATTATCCATTATCAATTATCGACACCCTCACCCTTTGGATAAGTGCAATTCTTGCCGCCATTTTTTATACCTTCTATTGGCTGTGGCGCATCCCCTTATTGTGGATGTCGCGCCGAAGACAGTATTATAGCGATCGCCTTGCGGCCGAGTATATGGGCAATCCTAACGCCATTACCCGCGCCCTGTTGAAAATCGCGATCGGTATGGCGGATAATGTGCGCGAGCAGACTCAAACCAGTTGGCTGTTAGAAAGCTTCGATTTATTAATGCCAGTCGGACACCGCCAAGCACTCGCCATCGGCAGTATGCCCGATAAAACGCCCTTTAGGGAAGTTTTGGCGTGGGAGTGCAGCAACCCTTACCGCCATTGGCTTTCTTCGATTAACTCCCACCCCTTAATCGGCGATCGCATCTATGTCCTCAACCGCTATGCTAACTATTGGCGGCTTTCCCCAGAAATCGATCTCCCCATTTACGTTCCCCCCGCCCGCACCCTCAAAGAAAAATTCCTCAAACTCGCCAACTGCTACCGCGCGCTGCCGATTTTGCAAAGTGCGGTGCTTTCTGCCCTCTTTTTTGGACTGTTGCTGCGCGGTATTTTTTGGGGATTGGGCTACCTCAACGAGCGCGTCCTCAGTCAGTGGATGAGCGGCAGCGGCTTAATTTGGATGTACAATGCCGATAACGACGCGATCGCGCGCGCTTGCCTCCTCTTTGCCTTCAGCCTCAGCATCTTCATCTGGATTAACGGTTATTTCCCCGACGTTCGCATTGCCCCCACCCGCAACGAACCGCGCCTCCAAGACTTACTCTCCAACCCCGAAGCACTCCCCCCCAAAAGTCAGGGCGTGCTACTCACCGGAACCCTGATCGGGCGCGAAGGGATTAGCAATTGGCCGATTCAGGACTTAATGCTGCAAACCTCCAGCGGCACAATTAAACTCCATTTTTTCACCAAACTCGGCCCCTTTGGTAATGTTTTTTGGGGACTGCAAAAACCGTTATTGAAGCTGCCCCTCGCTGGGTTAGAACGCTACATTCCCCTGTATCCTCGTCCGATAAGCCTCATCGGGCGACAAGTTAGCGTTACCGGATGGTTTCGACGCGGTAGCACACCTTGGATTGATGTCGATACCGTTCGAGTCAACGATAAAATCGTCGTTCGCAGCGGCTATCCGGTTTGGGTTATGGGTTTAGCGATTGTCGCTGCCCTGCGCGCCGCTTGGCTGATTTGGAACGCTTAACGGGTAATTCGTAATTCGTAATTCGTAATTAATGGACAGAGCAACTCAATGTATTAATGGAAATAAGCTATGACTGAGCTACCGATGTTTGACGAGTTCCTACCTGTCTTTTTTGGGATATTCCAAAAGAGCTTCAAAAGAGAAGCTGATTTCTTAAGTTACATAAATCGCCCCGATAATCAACGCAGGGGAGATGAAGCCTCTATTGTTGACAACGCTATTATCAGTCCTTTGCTTGAGTTACTGGGTTTTGCACCAGGGGAGCAAGCTTATAACCAGCAGAAACAGAGCAGTCGTCCTGACTTTGCGCCCAGCGATCCCGTGTACGGCACTTGCTTTATTGTGGAGGACAAAAGTACATCTCTGACGCTGACCCTGGATCTGAACGATCCGAACAGTCATCTATCGCAGTTACAGGGTTATATACGTGGATTGCGGTTCGGATGGCTGACAAATGGTAGACAGTTTATGGTTTGGGACTTTTCCAATCCAAATCAGCCTAGATGCACTGTTGATTTGGATCTTCCCACTGCAATTCAGGAATGGAATCAGGCAGGAGCCACAAGCCTTTCGGATAATACAACAAGAGCATTACGGGATGTATTCGATCTGTTCCGTAAAGCAGCATTTACCAGTCTGGATCGCTTAAAGGATGAATTGGCGATCGATTTGGAGGAGTGGCAGCAACGGGCGTTGCCCCTTGGCAATGGTGGTGGGAATGAGCCGATTTTGGTGGAGTCGTTGCAGTCGTTGGTGGAGGAGCTTAAGGGGGATGCACGGCGATCGCTTAATCATCACCTAACCTTACATGATGAATACCTGAATAAAGCCAATCGACTGACTGATGATGCTGTTGAATCGGCAACACAACAGATTCAACAGTTGCGGGAACGGGTTTTATCTAGTCTAACGAACATTCAAAACCTGGTAGGTCTGACCGCAGAGGAGCAAGCCGCGATTCAAGCAATGCTAATGCGGCTGGAACAGGATGCTAGGGCATTTATCAGCCCAAAGGAGTTGTTTGAGCAGGTGCTTGGGGTGCTGAATCAGGCATTTCAACGTAAACACGCAGGTAAAGCTAAACCGCCAAAAACTCCATCCTCTTTAGAAAAGGATTATACACCGCTCCATGATGTGCTAGTTTCCTATGCCAATACGGTCTTTGGCTGGCATCAGCAACAGGCAACTCTGCGCCAGACCTATCAAGCAAATATTCGTGTTTTTGATGATTACACGGTTTGGACGGCTTTGGTACAAGAAACGATGCTCGGTGGACTGAGTGAAGACCAGCGACGAGATGAGTTTGCATTACAGGCAGCGTATGTGGTGTTTATTCGATTGCTGTTAATTCGAGTTTGCGAAGACAAGGAGATTTTTCAGGGCGAGGATCGGGTTCCCCATCGGTTTGTGTCAGATGGGGGAATGAAGCAATGGCAGGAAACGATCGAACGCTATTGGATCTTTGCGACGGGCAATCCTTACAGTCCGTTGCTGGATATGGCATATAACAACGCCCAAAATATTTATGCTCACTTTTTTACTGGACGAGAACTGTTTAACTGGTATCAATTGAATGAGCAGCAGTTGATTATGACGCTGCACCAACTGAGCCGATTTAACTTTGCTGGCGTAGATTCTGACATTGTAGGGACGGTCTACAACACCTATGTCAGCCGCAAAGAGAAGAAGGAAAAAGGGCAGTATTACACGCCTCCTGAAATTGTGAATTACATTCTGGATGAGGTGGGGTATGTATCGGGTACAGGAATTATTGGCAAAAACAAACGCTTGATCGATCCAGCGTGTGGCAGTGGTTCATTTTTGGTGGCGGCAGCAAAACGCTTAGTGTCAGCTTACAAGAATAATACAGATCAGATTGACGATCCAGTTACCGTATTGCAACGGGTACAAGCTAATTTGTTTGGCTTTGACCTGAACCCGTTTGCTTGCTATTTAGCTGAGGTGAATTTGTTGATTCAAGTGCTGGATATAGTAAAGCTGGCACATGAAAAACAACAGCGTCCTAAAATTCAACGCTTTCATATTTACAATGTTGATGCCCTAGCTCGTCCGTCGGGAACTTATCGCTTTGCGTTGTTTAATACGCTAATTGCAGAAGAAAGTGACCAGGTAGACCAGATTAAAAGCCGTTCTCCGAATACGCCCTATGCAAATGGGTTTGCTTTTGTGGTTGCGAATCCTCCCTATGGGGCATCAATCAGTAGTGCCTATCAAGAAGTATTGAAAGCAGATTACGCTGATATCTTTTATGGTCATCCTGATACCTACGCATTCTTTCTGAAACTTGGCACTGAGCTATTAGGGAAAAATGGGAAGCTTGGATTTATTACGCCCAATACTTATCTAATGGGAACTAACACCCCTAATCTACGAAAAGAACTACTTAACATAGGGCGCATTGAGCAAATTGTAGACTTGCCTCAAGGAATTTGGAAAGATGCTAATGTTGACTGTGTACTGATTTTTATTACAGAAGAGGCTAACGAGCAGCATCGTAGAGATAATCAAGTTCGAGTCAATTTATTAGACATACGTGATTCTTTAGATAAACTAACAGCACGAGATTGGGATGAAATATTAGTGCATGAACAATCAACTTGGATAGATCATCCGAAATATGAAATTGCGATTCGTTATGATGACATTATGAGGCGAACTGAAGAGGCTTGTCGAGTTTCCATTGGCAATGGTTCATCTCATACAAAAATAAAGCAGCTTGGTGATGTAGTAGATAGCTCTCCAGGAATTGATCCATACACTACGGCTGCTCAAGGTCGAGCGAGTCCATATATTAAATCTTATCGAAATGTTCCAATAAATGAGACAGATTGGAAAGCATTGCTTGATAGCAGTAGCTTTGTGGGACGTTATGAATTACGTTGGGGGAGTATCAAACCGTATATCAAATATGGAGAATGGCTATGCCGTTCCCGTGAGTCAAGATATTTTGATTCTCCAAAGCTACTCATTCAAGATATGAGAAACCGCGCACTAAAGCGACGTTTAGTAGCAACATTCGACGATCAAAAATTTTATAATCGCAAAAACTTAAGTAACATCATTACAAGCGATGTAAACTACCACATCAAGTACATATTAGCTTTATTTAACTCATCATTACTCAATTATTGGTTTGCAAGAAAATTCACTAATTTACATATTAATCCTTCCTATTTTCGGCAACTTCCAATCTATCCGGCAGATGCTGACACACAAGCTGAATTTGTAGAACTCGTCGATCGCATCCTCGCCAAAAACGCCGAACTCAACCAACTGCGAGAACAGGGTTACACCATCAAACGCCAACGCAACGGCAACACCCCGATCGAAATTCCCTACAATCGCCTATTGAGCGACATTCAACAGCAAAACCCTAACTTTTCAACGCTGAATTTCTTTGATGCCAGAGCCTCACAGTTGTTTAGTATTCCCCAAAAGTGTAACCTACAAGAAACCATCAGCAGTAACGTCTTTATTCCATCCAAACATCCAACCACTGTAGTATTGCGTAACAATAAACTCTGGTTTGAAGTCCCGGATGACAACATCCGGCGCTATCTTTTGGGCTACTTAAAAGCTCCCCAATGGCAGGGTAAAACTTGGGACGAGATCAAAAATCAAGCGCAGATTCCAGAAGAAGAAAGCGGCCTCAACGCTTTCTTTTCCTTGGAAGACCAAAAACGCCAAGCTATTCAAACTCTACTGGATGAAGTTGCTCAAATTGATGCGGAAATTGATGAAAAGGTTCTGAATCTCTACGGCATTACCGATCCGGCAGACCGACAGCGCATCTTGGAGAGTGGAGCAAAAACTGATGAGGAAGCCGAGACAATGGATACAACTGCAAAGAATTTTGAACCAGAGGAAGAATAACAAAATAGGAGAGCGATCTCTCTCCTACAATTCTATCAACGATCGCACCCACTGAAAATCGCTCTCGCTTAGTGCTGGAACAGGCTGCACCGAATAATCGATCGCTAAATCTAGAGCCGCTTCCTGGTAAACCTGTCCCAAAATCTCAGATAAATTCACAACAGGTTCTTCATCTCCTGACTGCAAAGGAAGCAAAAATTGGGGCATCGATTCGCGCACATTAAACGGGTAAAGTTCAGCTTCGGGACGCAGATTAGCCCGACTGACCAGAATGCGATAGTGCGAAGGAATCGCTTCCGCCATTGGCATAAAGTTTCCCGTTCTCAGCAAATCAATTTCAACTAAGTGAGTCGTACTATTCAAAACCTTTTGTCGCTTGGTTAGGTACTTGTCTCGACCTTCACCAACTCGTTTATTCTTGGGTGAGAGGACTTCTACAACCGTTACCACTCGCCCCGTTTTGACTTCCCGAATCTCCAGATAGCGTTCGGTAATTTCTTCAGTCAGGGGTACTGTCACCAAAATTGGCTTGCTTAAAACACCCGTTGTTACAACACAGCTTGGTTCGGACTCGGGCGTTTGTTGGAAAACAGAGGCATCTGGAATGCCAACCAGTAGAGTATCCAAGTAAACCCGTTTCTCAACGGCGGCTCGATATTTAGGTACTAATAAGGGATTAAGCGATCGCGCCAACTCAACAATCAGCCAAGAGTGAACCTCCGACGATAATGAGGGATTTTCCAAATACGGGTTCATCCCCGGAAAACTCGGTGCCATAATCGCAACAGAAGGAATGAGAAAACGGACAATGGAAAAAGATGCGCTCCATCCCTACTATATCTATACCTTACAACAGTGAAGGCGATCGCCTAACTCCCTCCGTTGTAATGTTCGACCTCTTAACCCGTCAACCAATTGTTGGGCAATCATCACTCTCGGGCATCTTTCCAGGGCGTGCGCCTCACCGGAAGCCTCATCGGGCGACAAGTTAGCGTTACCGGATGGTTTCGACGCGGTAGCACGCCTTGGATTGATGTCGATACCGTTCGAGTCAACGATAAAATCGTCGTTCGCAGCGGCTATCCCGTTTGGGCTGCCGGTTTAGCGATTGTTGCCGCCCTGCGCGCCGCTTGGCTGATTTGGAACGCTTAACTCGAATTCTCTGGCGAGCTTTACGACTATTGAAATTCTCTTGTTCTGGAGTCAGTTTCCCGAATCTTGGTTATCGATCGCGACCTAATAAGTTAGACATCTGGCTTTTAATATGATTTAAAGTTGATGGGGAGGAATACTTGTAATTGAGCGTATGTTCCCCCCAACGTCTATGTCTATCCTGCCTAAGCCCGATCGGCAATTTAATGCTCTACAACAAGCAGCGTACCAACTCTCCTCCTGTACCGACCAAATTTTTCGGCAGATTGAGCAGGAGCAGATATTAGCTAGCATTGTCGATCGGATTCGCTCGTCTCTAGACTTGCAGACGATCCTTACTACCACATCAACAACACTCCGTCAGTTTCTCAACGCCGATCGAGTCGGTGTATTTCGTTTCACTCCCGGCAGTGGGTGGGATGAAGGAGAGTTTGTAGCAGAAGATGTGGTCGCAGAGTTTAATTCAGCAATGGCTGCAAAAGTTTACGATCGCTGTTTTGGATCGCAGTTTGCTACCTACTATGCCCGAGGACGGGTACAAGCCGTTGCGGATATTTATAATGCTGGACTGAGTGATTGTCACGTTCAGATTCTCGAGCAATTTCAGGTTCGTGCCAATTTGATCGTTCCTGTCCTGAAAGGAGAGGAGCTATGGGGACTCTTATGTATCCATCAATGCAGCAATCCTCGACGTTGGGAGTTCTCAGAAATTGAATTTGTCCAGAAAATTGCTGCTCATTTCGCAATTGCTTTGCAGCAATCCGAGTATCTCGAACAGATTAAACATCAAGCCGCCCTGCTCGTTCAAACAACCGCTCGAGAGCGGGCTTTGCTTCGCCAGAAAGCACTCGTCAAAATTGTCAACAAGGTGCGACAATCGTTAGCCTTTGAGGAGATTTGCCAAACTGCGACCAAAGAAGTGCGTCAGTTGCTCGAAGCCGATCGCGTTACGATCTATCGGTTTAATCCAGACTGGAGCGGTGCTTTTCTATTTGAGTCTGTGGTTGACCCGTGGAAGCCTCTGGTGGGAGCTTCACCGAGCATTGAAGATACTTACTTGATGGAGACTCAAGGAGGACGTTACGCGGCCAACGAAACCTTTGCCGTCTCAGATATTTATGCAGTGGGACACTCTGATTGCCATATCGCATTGCTAGAAGAATTTCAAGCCAAAGCTTATGCGATCGCTCCAATTTTTGAAGGCGATCGTCTGTGGGGATTACTCACCGCCTTCCAAAATTCTGCCCCCCGGCAATGGCAAACCGACGAAATCGAATTACTCGCTCAAATTGGCGAACAGTTGGGTATTGCCCTACAGCAAGCAGAATCCGTGCGACAGATTCAAGCTCAATCGATAGAACTTAAGCAGATCCTTGAAGAACTGCAACAATCTCAAATGCAGCTAGTTCAAAACGAAAAAATGGCAAGCCTAGGACAACTGGTTGCGGGAGTTGCGCACGAAATCAACAACCCAGTTAACTTTATCCACGGCAATTTGACGCATCTGAATGAATATGTCAACGATTTACTCACACTGGCTCGCTGCTATAAACAGAGCGATCCTGAAGCAGCCCTAGATATTAAGGCACTCCAAGCGCAAGCTGAAGATCTTGATATCGACTACATCCTGGAAGATTTGCCCAAGACCCTAGCATCAATGCAGATGGGTGCGAACCGAATTCGACAGATTGTTTTATCTCTTCGCAATTTCTCTCGTCTGGATGAAGCTGCATTCAAGGCAGTGGATATTCATGAGGGAATTGATAGTACCTTGCTGATATTGAGGCATCGAATGCTCAAAATGAACAAGGGTCAATATAAGGTTGAAATCATCAAAAACTATGGCGACATTCCATTAGTAGAATGTTATCCGGCTCAGCTAAACCAAGTGTTCATGAATCTTATATCGAATGCACTTGACGCGCTCGAAGAAGCCATTGCCGATGGAAAACTCTGCGCAGATGACCAAGACAACTCTTCGACTCCTACCATTTGGATTAGTACAAGAATGGATGAGAAAGAGCGAGTGGAAATCTCTATTCGTGACAACGGCATTGGGGTAAAAGGAAACAATGAAGCGAAGATATTCGATCATTTTTTTACTACGAAGCCTGTTGGAAAAGGGACGGGTTTAGGATTAGCAATTTCTCGTCAAATTATCAGTGAAAAACATTGTGGAACACTAATTTTAAACTCATCTCTTAAACAGGGCGCTGAATTTGTTATTCGTTTATCAGTTAAGCTACAAAATCAATCGATTAGCTAATATCTTTTTACCCCACCGCTTATCAGCGCCAACGACGGGAGCAGGTCAAACTTGCGCCGCGATCGCCCTCATCCCCCGACCCCTTTTCCCAACCTTGGACGAAGGGGAGTAGCCTCAAAGTCCCTCTCCCAACCTTGGCAGAGGGATTTAGGGAGAGGGCGACAAAAGTGACTTGCTTCCCCAACGACTCTGTAATAACGGACTCATGAATGAATTTTTGCTCGATCGGGTTGCCGAATAGGAAGTCGAATTACAAATACCGTTCCTACTTTTGGTGTCGAAAAACACTCCAATTTTCCCCTGTGTTTTTCAGTAATAATTTGGTAGCTAATAGATAGTCCTAAACCGGTTCCTTTCCCGACAGGCTTAGTCGTAAAAAATGGGTTAAAAATCTGATTTTGAAATTGTTCGGGAATACCAAGTCCATTATCGGCGATCGCAATTTTTATCCACTCAGAATCCACGACGGAGGTACAAATTGTAATTTGATACGGACAATCCGAACTTTCCTGCTGGCTGGGCGGTGACTGAAGTTCAAGTGCATCGATAGCCGATTGTAACAGACAGCTTTGACACCGCATCTTTTCCTCCAAAGCGTCGATCGCATTGGCTAAAATATTCATCAACACCTGATTAAGCTGTCCGCTATAGCATTCTAGGGTGGGTAAGTTGCCGTAGTTGCGGATAATGCAAATTTCTGGACGTTCCGGTTGAGCCTTGAGACGATGTTGCAAAATTAGCAACGTACTCTCAATCCCTTCGTGCAGATCCACAGCCTTAAATTCAGCTTCATCCATACGAGAAAAGTTGCGTAGCGACAGTACAATCTGCTGGATGCGAGAAGTACCGACCTTCATGGAACTGAGGATTTTCGGGAAATCTTGCTGCAAAAATGCTAAATCTATTTCCTCCACCTTAGCTTCAATTTCTGGTATGGGGCTGGGGTAATACTGCTGATAAAGTTGCATGAGATCGCATAAATCCTGGCAGTATTCCTGGACATAGTTGAGGTTGCCGTGAATGAAATTAACAGGATTGTTGATTTCATGGGCGACTCCGGCGACTAACTGTCCTAAGCTGGACATCTTCTCTTGTTGAATTAATTGAACCTGGGTTTGATTTAGCTCTTGCAGCGTCTGTTCTAACTCTTCTGTTTGTGCTTTAAGCTGCTGTTGTGAGTTTTGCAACGCTTCAGTATTTTGTTGAATTTGGGCTGCCATATAATTGAACGCTTGAGCCATCTGGGTTAATTCATCCGCGCCCTGGAGGTGAACTCGGGTATCAAAGTTACCCTGCGCCAGTTGATTACTCGCCAACATCAAGCGTCTAGCACGTTGGGTAACAATCCGATCTAAAAGAAAGCCGACGAGAATGCACAAAAACCCCTGTGTGGCGACGACTTGTAGTGCTTGATGGCTAGCATCGGCGATCGCGCGTTGTTTCGCCTTCGCTAAGTTGTAATCTAATATAATTGCACCGACACGACGGGAACGAAGTTCGCCCGCTTGCGGGGGAAAGACAACCGGGTAAATTGCTTGGATGCTACTGCGATCTGGACGGGTAACAATTTGCCCTGCTCGACGAGTGCGAACGTTCTTCAAAACGGGGACTAAATCCGCCCAAAGCGTCTTCTGTAAGGGTTGATTTTGTAATTCGTAGCGACTGGCATTGCGGATTAGATCGCGTTCGTCGCAGAACAAGGCGACACTTAAATTCCTATCCCCCGACAGGCGACCGATCGAAATCGTAACGCTTTCAGATTGAGAATTTTGGAGATCGGTTCTGCGGTAAATATACTCTAAAAGTTGAGCGGTTGCCGTTGCCGTCAATCGAGCGTGATGAGTTAAATCTTCCTCCACCTGTTTGTGAGCGAGCGAGACTTGGTGCTTGTAGGAAAAAGCCCCGGCAATACAGCCCATAAACAGCAAAATTGCCGGAATCGTTAAGCGTAAAGAAAATAGAAAATACCGAGCAGACATCGGTTGCTCGGGGCTTTGCTTTTTCATCAGCGTATCGCTCGAACAATTCGTTCATTCAATAATGGTTCTACGGGTATGCTGCGGTTGAGCAATCGTTTATCGAGCATGATTTTTAAGAGACGTTGAGTATTTTGCAGTAGAGAGGGATTTGTTTTGCTCAATAACTGGAGATTGGTTTGGCGATCGGGAATGGTGAGTAATTCAAAAGACTTGATAAACTGCTCCGGGCTAACTTGCCCTCGTACAGCCATTTTGCGAGCAGCTTCTTGAGGATTCTGCTGATGATAATCTAACGCCCGAAACCAGCCTTCGAGCAGAGCTTTCAAGTCCGCTTCGCGATCGGTCAACAGTTGTTGATGAACCCCTAATACATCTACAATTTCACGCGGAATCTGAGAGCTATCAAAGAGAATATTAGCTCCGGCTTTGAGGAGGTTGGAGCGAACAGGCTCAAAGGTAATCACTGCATCAACCAGGTTTTGCTTGTAAGCTTGTTCGTGTTCGGAGACACCCAGGGAAATCACTTGAATATCCTCGGGCGATAGTCCCGCTAAGTCTAGCACGCGCGACAATAAGTAGCCCCCAAGCGCATTGGACTCCACCCCAATTTTTCGTCCTTTGAGGTTTTGCAGCGTTTTAATCTCCGGCTTAACCATCAGGACATCAGCACCATTAGAAAAATCTGTAATTAAGATGACGCGAATATCGGGATTCGTTTGGGCTAGCAATAGAGTCTCATCCATTGTCAGCGCGGCAACTTCGATATCGTTGTTCCGAAACGCTTGACTGACTTCTGTTGATGATGGATAGTCCCGCAGTTCGATGGGATGCCCCTGGTAGTAACCCAGATCTTTGGCCAGAAATAGCGGCTCAAATCCCGGCCAAACGTTAGCCCCAACCCGCAGAGGCATTTGAGGTGCTGGGTTGCAACCGAGCAATATTGATAAGAGACAGGCGATGCTTCCCAGTCCGACCAACAAAAAATCAAAATAACGACGTTTCATCAGGGTTTCAGGATATAAGGAAAAAGGCAGTTGAGGATACGGATGATAACGAATTAGGCGGCAGCAGGTTCGATATCTCGATTCTACGGAGCGAACGGGGGTTTGATTTCGAGTCAAGGTCACGCGGAGTAACGCTATACCTTGCGTTTGAGGCAATTTGTAAAGAAGTATTGCAATTTTAGAAAATATCTGTTACATTTATTTACAGTTGGTTCAGCAAAGACGGTAAAATATCTCTCAATTTAGCGTCGCGATCCCGAAATCGTAGCAAACCGAACGAATCTTCTCCCAAATACAGCAAGCTCTCATCGACCAGTTGCAACTTAAAATTGCAACTGTTTTTTTTCGTCGAAACTAATCGTATCGGGTACGATGGCTAGCGCAATCTCAGAGCGCGATCGACTCCTATTCCCTAACAATTCTAGCGTTTTGCTTTTGGGCGATCGAGGTGGCATCGCTGGCGAATCGTCGAGAAAATGATTTTATCGCCTCTTCAAAGCGTTGAATTCTAAGGAAAAACGTTAGAGTATAAAGGCCATTATCCGTATCATCCTCGGAGTTAGGGAATGCTGGAGTTATACCAATTTGAACTATCGCAGTACGCAGAAAAAGTTCGACTAATCCTTGACTATAAAGGATTAGATTACCGCAAAATCGAAGTCACTCCCGGAGTCGGTCAACTCGAACTGGTGCGCCTCTCCGGACAGCGGCAAGTTCCCGTTCTTAAGGACGGAGATGTCTACATTGCCGATTCTACTGAAATCGCCTTTTACTTAGAGCGCAAATACCCCGAACGCCCTCTCATTCCCACTAATCCCCGTCAAAGAGGGTTGTGTTTGATGATGGAGGAATGGGCAGACGAATCCATCGGGTTAAAAGGACGACGAGCTTTTATCGGCGCGTTCAACAAAAGTCAAAATTTCCGCACTTCTTTACTTCCCAACGGTACGCCCGACTTCTTTAAAAGCGTCGTCGGCGCAATTCCAGGGGATGTTCTAGATGCGATCGGTTCGGGAATCGGGTTTGGCGGTACTGCGGTTAAGGATGCAACCACCGCACTCCGGCAAGATTTGGAAGCAATCTGCTTGATTTTGCAGGAGAGTCCTTACCTCGTCGGCGATACGCCAACCCTGGCAGATCTGACTGTTGCGGGGTTGAGTATGATTCTCAAGTTTCCTGACGGGCAGTATTTAGATATTCCCGAAGGATTAAAAGGGAAAGGTGTCCCCGGTTTAGCCGATAATAGTACATACGCTCCGTTTTGGGAATGGCGCGATCGCATCTACGCCGACTTCCGCAAACCCTTATCGGTTGTGATGCCTGGGACTTCGCCGATGCCCACCAGCATCGAAATCGACTAAATTTTCAATCTAACCGCAAATCGTAGGGGCATAGCACTGCTATGCCCTTATGTGGGGCGAGATGGGAAGGGAAATTTACCGAAGTAAAAGTATAAAAATGGCCAATAAAAATGTTATTAGAACTCCAACAAATAACTGTACTGCCGGGACAGCGAATTCTGTTAAACCATATCAGTTGGTTGGAATTTGAGAAAATATTAGAGGAATTAGGGGATAATCGCGGTACAAAAGTTGCTTACAGTAACGGAATTTTAGAAATAATGGCACCGCTTCCAGAACACGAACAAGATAAAGAACTTATTGGCGATCTAATTAAAGCGCTTTTAGAAGAAGTAGATGTTGAGTTCTGGCCCTTGGGTTCGACCACATTTAAGAACGAGCAGATGTTACAAGGGCTTGAACCCGATAACTGCTTTTATATCAAAAACGAAGCACAAGTACGCGGCAAAAAACGACTCGATCTAACAATCGACCCGCCACCCGATTTAGCAATAGAAGTCGATGTCACTTCCCGCACCCACACTGAAATATACAAAGCCTTGAAAGTTCCCGAACTGTGGCGATTTAAACGCGGCAAGTTACAAATTAATATTTTCCAGAAAGATGAATATCTTGAAGTTGAAACCAGTCCGAGTTTTCCAGGTTTGCCCTTAAAGGAAGCTATCCCGGAATTTTTGGAGCGCTGCAAGCAGGAGGGGAGAAATAAAACCATGAAAGCGTTTCGGGAATGGGTGCGAGAAAACGAGCGAGGGTAAAGATATTCAAAAATCATTCAATCTTTGGATAAAAATGTTATTAGAACTTCAAAAAATCACGATACCGCCGGGACAGCGAATTCTGTTAAATGACATCAGTTGGTTGGAGTTTGAGAAAATATTAGAGGAATTAGGCGAGCATCGTTCCTCTCGGATCGCCTATAACGATAAGACGCTAGAAATCATGGTTCCCCTCCCCCCTCACGAACGAGATAAGGTTCTCATTAGCAATTTCATTGAAGTGCTTTTAGAGGAACTCGATCTAGACTTTTGGTGTCTCGGCTCGACAACTTTTAAAAACGAGCAAATGTTGCAAGGAATCGAACCAGATAACTGTTATTATATTGAAAATGAAGCGTTAGTGAGGAAAAAAGATCGCTTAGATTTAACCACTGACCCCCCGCCCGATTTAGCCCTTGAAATCGACGTAACATCTCGCACGCATCCCCATATTTACGAAGCCTTAAAAGTTCCAGAACTGTGGCGTTTCGATCGCGGCAAACTCCAGATTAACGTTCTGCGCGCGGGGAAGTATGTCGAAGTCGATACCAGTCCGACTTTTCCGGGATTCCCATTAAAAGAAGCCATCCCTGAATTTTTGGAACGCTGCCAACAAGACGGGAGAAATAAAACAATGAAGGCGTTTCGAGAGTGGGTGAGAGAGAACCAAACGTAAGTGTAGGGCTGTCATGATTTTTTTGTATCGATTTAGAAAAAGTCGAGATTCTACCCTTTTAAATCAGAATTACTTTGTGAATAGAAAACAAGCTTTTTAACATAAAATTTTAGATAAATTGAATTCTATCTTAGAACGATGTCTCAAAGCGATCGCTACACAATCTGGGCAAATCAAGAAGTTTCGCGGGCGTTTCTCGATGGCGTTCGCGGTGCGATACCCCTCGCAACGGAACAACTCGATATTTTGCTGCGAGTCATCCGCGCCACGCAAGAGCGAGTTGATTCTTTTCTCGATTTAGGCTGCGGAAATGGTATTTTAGGATGGACGATTTATCGAGAATATCCAACTGCAAAAGGATACTTCCTCGATTTGTCGGAAACGATGATTGAGGCGGCGAAAGAAAAGCTCAAAGGACAAGAAAATGCGCGCTTTATCCTTAAGGATTTTGGTCTGTCGAGTTGGGTAGAATCTGTTGCAGAATATGCTCCCTTTGATGTTATCGTTTCTGGGTTTTCGATTCATCACCAACCGGACGATCGCAAGCAAGCCATTTATCGCGAGATTTACGATCTCCTTAAACCGGGCGGTTTATTTCTAAATTTAGAGCATATTGCTTCGCGTGCCGATTGGGGAAAACGCGCCTTTGACGATTTATTTGTCGATGCACTGTATGCGTTTCACCGCGAGCGAGGTTCGGAAAAATCGCGGCAAGAAATCGATCGCGAATATTACAGCCGAGGCGATAAGGATGCCAACATTCTCGCGCCGCTGGAACTGCAATGCGACTGGTTGCGCGAAATCGGTTTTGTTGAGGTGGATTGTTTTATGAAGCTATTTGAGATTGCTCTATTTGGTGGATTGCGATCGCGCCCTAACAATATTACTTGCTCTCAATGATTCCCAACGTTATCAATTATCAATTATCAATGAACATTCCCCTCGGTTCGGTTATTCAAGGTTCCCTCTCCCAAGGCTTAGAAGTGCGCTTGCACGCTGATGTATCCGTAGAAGATATGCGCGTGGGAAAATTCCTCGTCGTACAAGGGACGCGATCGCGCTTTTTCTGCCTTCTCACCGATGTTACCCTCGGTACTGCCAGCAATCGCATCCTCACCAATCCGCCCGATCCCGGTGACGACTTCCTGCGCGAAGTTCTCGCCGGAAACGGCACTTTCGGCACGATTAACATCGCACCCATGCTGATGTTTACCCCCATTTCCCCCGAACAAAAAGAATGGCAACTCGAAAACGGGAACGGAAACGGAAGCGCTAAATCCAACGCCGCCTCCTTTGAAGCGCAAAGTAGCGCCGATCTCGAACTCCTCCCCGTCAAAACCATTCCCAGCCACTTCAGCCAAGTTTACGATGCCAGCGAAGCCGACTTTCGCGCCGTCTTCGGCTGGGAAGACGATCCGACGCGCCGGAATTTCGCGATCGGTCAACCCCTTGACATGGACGTTCCCGTGTGCTTAAACCTCGATCGCTTCATCGAACGCAGCAACGGCATCTTCGGCAAATCTGGCACCGGCAAATCCTTTCTCACCCGCCTCCTCATCTCCGGAATCATCCGCAAAAACGCCGCCGTCAACCTCATGTTCGATATGCACTCCGAATACGGTTGGGAAGCGATGCGAGAAGGCAAAGAAGTCAGCACCGTCAAAGGATTGCGCCAACTCTTCCCCGGACAAGTCGAAATTTATACCCTCGATCCCGAATCCACCAAACGGCGCGGCGTGCGCGATGCCCAAGAACTCTACTTAAGCTACGATCAAATCGAAATCGAAGACTTACGCCTCGTCGGACAAGAACTCAACCTCTCCGAAGCTAGCATCGACAACGCCAACATCCTCGCTTCAGAATACGGCAAATCCTGGATCGTGCAACTGCTCAACATGAGCAACGAAGAAATCAAAATGTTTTGCGAAGAAAAACAAGGGCATACCGGCGCAATTATGGCACTGCAACGCAAACTAATGCGCCTCGATAACCTTAAATATTTGCGAACCGTTTCTCGCCACAACTATATCGACCAAATTTTGCAAACGCTGGATGCAGGCAAGCACGTTGTTATTGAATTTGGATCGCAATCGAATATGCTTTCTTATATGCTCGCCACCAACATGATTGCGCGACGAATTCACGCCAGCTACGTCAAAAAAGCCGATGAATTCCTGAGAACGAAGAACGCCCAAGATCGCCCGCAACCGCTCGTAATTACCATCGAAGAAGCGCATCGCTTTCTCGACTCCAGCATCGTCCATCAAACCATCTTTGGAACGATCGCGCGGGAAATGCGAAAATACTTCGTCACCCTCTTAATTGTCGATCAACGCCCTTCCGGAATCGATAACGAAGTGATGTCGCAAGTCGGCACTCGCGTCACCTGTTTACTCAACGACGAAAAAGATATCGATGCGATTTTTACCGGCGTATCCGGCGGACAAAACTTGCGGGCGGTGCTAGCAAAATTGGACTCGAAGCAACAAGCCTTAATTTTAGGTCATGCCGTCCCCATGCCTGTCGTTGTGAGAACCCGCGCTTACGATAGCAACTTCTATCGAGAATTAGGCGTAACCGCATGGGAAGAGTTATCGGACGAAGAAGTGTTTGCGGCGGCGACGAGTGCTAAGGCAGATTTAGGGTTTTAATTGGGGAAGCGTTATTTCAGCGATCGAAAATCTGTGTTAGCAAATAGATACTACTTTTCTTTGAGGCATTGAACTCACCTACACCTAATTGTGCGAAACTTGCCAAATATATGATTTTCCTGTATAACTAGAAGTATAGGTGATTTGAATTAGTGTTCATTTACTGACTTATTGTATGGATCCTCTGACAACGGCTATTATAGCAGTATCTACTTCGGTGTTAGTGAAAATTAGTGATAAAGCAAGCGACAGATTCAGTGATGCTGTAATCGATAGAACGGGTGACTTCTTAAAGCGGCTCCGACAAAAATCACCTCAGACAGTAAATGCCATAGAATTGGCTAACGAAAAACGCTTAGACTACGGTCAAGCAGTGCTAGAAGTTGAAGCAGCGGCCAAGACTGATGCCGAATTCGATCAAGCTGTTCGGGAGTTAGGAACCGCTGCTTCAGCAGACCCAGAGCTTAGAGAAACAATTAATGCTGCTAACAAAGAGTCTTGGAATGTTGCCAATCGTTCAAAGCTAGCAGAAAAAATTAATAACCTTTACCAAGCTCCGGTTACGATTGAAAAGCAAGAAAATAATTTTTGACTGCAGCTATCCGTCAGGGAGCAGGTAAATCCAAATCTTTACACAGATAGCTTTTGCAAACGCCTAGCTTGGATTCATAGAAATTCTCAAGGTTTGGGTCTAGAAAAGCTAGATCGTTATCACAAAGCTGAGCTTTTGAAATCTATAAAGAATGCTCGTGAAGTACAAAATTCTGGCTTCACGAAATTCGAGATTGAAGTTCTTGTTTTAGTCGTTAGTTACTGTAGTTACTTCACTCAGAACTGGCCTTCTCCATACCCGGAATTTGAAAAGTTTAAGAAGCAAGAATGTTACTACTCAGAAATGAAGAAATTAGTCGCTTTACAAAAAAAGATAAGGTACAAAAATGTTCGTTTAAGCTCCCTAATTAAGGATTCTTGTATATCTGAATTAGTTAAAAAAATAGAGCAATACGATGGTTGATGATGTAGAACGCAGTCCGGAAATACTACATAAATACTTTGACTTGCTCAAGTTGCACAGGACTGGAGGCATAGTAGAACTTCCGCCAGAATTGATAGAGACTTCAGAATCACTAATGCCAATTAACAGAGAATTATCATTAAATATAAAATTGACATCATCAATCAAGCAATCAATAGTATCAGACGAGAACTCAATCAAGTTAATTGGAGATAATCTATCTTCAGTCGATCAAAAAATCGTATTACTTGATAGGGAGGTAGAATCAATTAGACGAGAGATAGAATCAGTTAGTCAAGAAATGGCATCAGTTAGAGAGGCTTGGTCATCAAATAACGTATCGCCTCACTTATTAATTATTCTACAGTTATATTTTCAAGAATTATGTAATAGATTATTAAGAGTGATTTTTGACGACTTGAATAGAGTTCTCTTAGTATTCACAGTTTTTATTATGGGGGGATTGTTGTCTAGGGTTATATTTACTATTGCCTATAATTCAATAGTTATTGCTTTTATTTTTATTTATTTATTCAAACAATTAAATGATATCCATAAAGAATACGAAAAAATAGAGAGACAAAATTTTGTTGATTTAGAGAGAAATCGATTACGACTACAGGCAAAGCAACAAGAACTTGAGAAAAAAGAACACGAGCTTGGAGTGCGTCAACAAGAACTTGAGGAAAAGAAGTACGAGCTTGGGGTACGTCAACAAGAACTTGAAGTGAGTATAGAATCTTGTACAAAAAAACTTACGGAGCTTGAGCGAATTTATGTACAATTATTTGAAGCACGTCAAAATCAGTTTGATAAATTAAAAGACGATGAACGAGAGTGCAAAAAAACATCGCTACAAGACTTGGAAGAAAAGGTAAAGAAATGGCTAGACCAAGATAAAGCTACCCTTATTGAGCGAGCTAGAAAAACTTTGCTAATACAAATTGGCAGAGAAACTGGAGAACTTAATACTCTTCAAACTAGCCAACCTATTCAAAGATTATTTGGAGTGAGTTCCCGGCACGTTGAGCGAATACAAGATAGGATTGAGACTGATAGGGATAGCAATTTATTTCAAAGGAAGGATGTCAAAGGATTGTTGATAAGCAATCGAGATTTCAGAAGAGACTGTGGTCTTGATGGCAAGAAAAGATATGGTATATATGAATTTACTGCTATCTTCTTTTGTGCAAATTTTCTTGCCTATTATAGATGCTATTGGAACTTTATAAGACACCTTACAGTAGACGAAGAAATTTGTGAGATTCTTTATGACACTATTGTATCTGTCAAGGTAAAAGAAAGGTCTTCAACTAACCTCAAAGACCATAAATTAAAAAGAATATACAAAGAATTTTTATCTATTGCTACTATGGATGGCAAAATATTTTCCTTCCGAATAGACGAGGATAGAACAGAGCGAACTGAAACTGAAGGTAGTTTGCGTGAATCTCAAATTGAGGAGGCTGGACGGACTATTAGGGATATTTTAAGGCAAAGGCGAATAGATGTGATGAGAACTAAGAATGCAGATAGCTGATGAAAGTGTAGAGACGTTATCCTACAACGTCTCTACAGAATCGATCTAATCAATAGGGATTGCATAGACCCAATCTTGATAATCGGAACTGCGATTTTCGGTAATGGCGGTTAGCTTATCTCGCAACATTTCCGTCATCGGTTTCTTCTCGGAAAGTTTGTAATTTTCGATCTGTTTGACGGGCGTAATTTTAGCCGCCGTTCCGCTTAAAAATACCTCATCAGCAATTAACAGTTCCGATTTATCGACGGGACGTTCGATAACTTCAATTCCGGCATCTTTAGCGAGGGTAATAATGCTATCGCGGGTAATCCCTTCTAAGATATCTTGATCGCTGCCGGGAGTGATTAATTTCCCTCGCCGTACCATAAAAATATTCATTCCCGAAGCTTCGCAAACCTTACCTTGGGAGTTAATTAAAATCGCTTCGTCAAATCCCGATTGTTTGGCTTCGGTTTTAGCGAGGGAGGAGGTGATATACGCCCCGCTGATTTTGCCGCGCAAGGGAAAACTGCGATCTTCCTGGCGATTCCAGGAGCTAATGCGACAGGTTACACCATCGGGGGATAAGTAATCGCCGAGTTCGAGTCCGTAAACGAAAAAGTCGTGTTCGATGTCGTGGAGGCGGGGCGCAATTCCTAAGTCGGAAGTGAAGACAAAGGGGCGAATATAAAAGGGCGTTTTCGGGCTATTTTGCTTGACAAAATCGATAATAATGCTTTCAATTTTATCGGCAGGTAAGTCGTAGTGGAGGAAGCGAGCGCTGTTGCTGAGGCGCTGGCAGTGGCGATCGAGACGAAAGAGGAGGATTTGGGCGGGGTTGTTGGGGTCGGGAATGCCTCGCAAGCCGCCGAATGCGCCGGTTCCGTAGTGCAATGCGTGAGTCGCGATCGAGATGTTGGCTTCGGCGAAGGGGACGAATTGATGGCGGAAGTAGGCGATGGGTAAAAAGCTCATGGGACGATTTGAGGATGGCAAGCTTGCAATGAGGTTCGGGCAAGTTAAGGTTAATTTATCAATATAGGCTGGCGGTCGGGTTTCGTCAAATATCCTTTTCCTGTCTGGGTACTGATTGAGACAGGAGAGGTCGGCGAGGAATTTCTGAATTTAGGAGAAGATTGTTAAGCTTAAAAAGTCAAATCTAAACCTCCGGTTAAGCTCCACCAACCACAGTACCGCGCCGCCTTTAACGCTCCACGATTTATTACTGATTATTTGAGGCCGTCCACCAAGCTAAGGCATAGGGTTGGGTGGCTTCGTTCGCTTGCTGGCGATAGCGGACGCGAATTTTGTATCGACCCGTTTCGGGAACTTGACAGAATATATGTTCTGTGCTGTCTACTTCGCTGGTTGAGGCGCAAAGTTGCTCGTCGGGGTCGTCGCTATCTGCTTTCATGAGGTAGACATCGAGGTTGTTGAGGCCGAGATCGCGAAATTCCTCTCCAATATCGTACCGTTCGTTACCGTTCTTATCTTCGAGTTCTACCTGACGCTGCCAAGCCAGCGTTACGGCAGCATAACTCCCGGCTTTGAGCGGTTTATCGAGAACGTAGTCGCGGTTCTGTTCTGCCTCAATACTGCGATAATCCCAGCCGATCGCGGGAACGGGGGTTTCCGGACTCCACTGCCCCGGACTAAACTGCTGATAAGCCCGAAAAACATTCAAATGCCCGGTTCCCATCTCAATATCGAGGGGAATCTTGGGGTTATTATAAGCATCCCCATCCAGCCAGGTTTTATCTTCCTTATCCAGTGTCGTGCGCTCCATCCCGAGCAACAATCCGTCGCCCTTATCCTTAACCTTATCAGCAGAGTTGAGCAGTACCACCTTCATAACATCGCTGTGGCGCGCATCCGGACTCCAATTTGGAGTAGATTTAGCAATTTGGCGATCGCCGTATTCCTGCAACAGCGCCACCGATGCCGTAACATGGGGCGTGGCGAAACTCGTTCCCGTCACGCGCACCTTCTTCCCTTCCAGATTGTAAGTGTCAATCTGATGTCCTGGGGCCACCAACGCGATCGCGCGTCGTTCCCCTGCATTAATCTCTCGCTCGATTAAGCGCCGCCCGATTCCCATCGGCAAATCGCTCAAATTAGAAAAGTCCAATTTTGCAAACCAGCCATCGCGCCGCATCGTCGAAGCGACATTAACACCGTTATAGTTATCCGTTGGAATCGGAATACCGCCGCTACCTTGATTTCCGGCAATCAGGTAGAGCGTATCGTGAACCCGCGCCGACCAATCGATACAGAGTGTCAGCAACGCATTGCCATCGAGCGTCGGATTCTCGCGCGGATCGCGTTGCAGCGGTTCGCCGAAGCTAAAATTAATCGCCCGCACGTCCCCGCTATTTTGCAGCGCCACGTGCTGCGACGAGAGGCACTCTTGCGCCTGTCCGTCTTTTTGCATCTCTCCGACGGCAGAGGAATATAACTTCGCCCCCGGCGCAACGCCCGGTATCGTTTTGTCCCGACTCACCATTACTGAGGCAACCATCATCGCGTGTTCGTCTACCAAGGTATTGGCTTTCGCGGCTTCGTTTTGATGGAATACGCTTTCTACCATCGTCGTGCGGTTTTGGGGAGAGGTCTTATCCACCCCAAACTTGCTCGGACGACCGATTTCTACCTGCCCGATGCCAATTTTGCGTCCAAGCAGATTATAGGGTGCAGCTTGCAGGCGCAATGCTCCGATTCCCCGTTCTCCGAGCGACGAAATCTCCGCAGCCAGTGCCGGCGCGATCGCGACAACGGCTAAACTACTCCCGAGTAAACCTATCCATCTTTTAAGCATCTTTATCGATTCTTCGCTATTAATTTTCGAGTGTGATGAAATGGCGATCTCTTTTTTTTCAGTTTTCCGAACTCGCGATCGTCAAGAAAAGCTGAAGATTTGTTAAAATTAATACCAATCAGTGAGATTAGGGAGAACGCTCGACCATGACCAAAAAGAATATCGTAGTCGCACCCTCTATTTTATCGGCTGACTTCAGTCGTTTGGGAGAAGACGTTAAAGCTGTCGATGAAGCCGGTGCTGACTGGATTCACGTTGATGTAATGGATGGTCGCTTCGTCCCCAACATTACCATTGGTCCCTTGATTGTTAAAGCCCTTCGCCCCGTAACCCAAAAAACCCTGGATGTCCACTTAATGATTGTGGAACCAGAAAAATACGTCGAAGAGTTCGCTAAAGCAGGCGCGGACATTATTTCCGTCCACGCCGAACACAACGCCTCGCCCCACTTGCATCGTACCCTCTGCCAAATTCGCGAGTTGGGCAAGCAAGCCGGAGTCGTCCTCAACCCCTCCACGCCTTTAGAATTAATTGATTACGTTCTCGAAGTCTGCGACTTGGTGTTGATTATGAGCGTCAACCCGGGCTTCGGCGGACAAAGCTTTATTCCCGCCGTTCTCCCGAAAATTCGCAAATTGCGTCAAATGTGCGACGAACGCGGACTCGATCCTTGGATTGAAGTCGATGGCGGTTTGAAACCCGACAATAGCTGGCAAGTTATTGAAGCAGGCGCAAATGCGCTAGTTGCCGGTTCTGCGGTTTTTAACGCTCCCGACTACGCCGCCGCCATTGAAGGCGTTCGCAATAGCAAGCGCCCGCAAGCTACACCCCAATTGGCTAGCGTTTAACCCCAATTCCCAACTTTATCGCAGTTTTTCCTCTTCTATCGGCGTTCGGGTAGAAGGGGAATTCTGCTTATCGGTCTAAACATCAAAATAACTAAATTTTCTTTAACTTTTGCAAACTTATTGACGCTTTTAGATATAGATACTCTATGATTTGGTTAAGTTAATTAAAGATTTTTTAATCAATTCAAATGTCCCCGTCCGCCTGCTCGAGTTGAACCGGTTATACTTTCGTCTAGCTTGCGGATGTTAACGCTTCTTTGGAAACGTTTGAGGTCTTTACTTCATATGACTAAAGCCACAATCAATTTAACGGGATCGCTCGTCGTTGAAGAAATCGATTTCTTTTTGGCTGCCTATCCAGAAGGACATCCTTACCGCGCTGCCCTTTCGCATCCAGAACAACGGCGTAAACTTGTTTCCTGGGTGCTGAGTCGCGTCCCGAACCGTTACGCACTGCTTCAAGATTCCCAAGGAAGACCCATCTATCCCGATTTTCAATCCGCTTCTTTAGAAAAACGCCTGAAAGTCGAGGAGATTATTAAGACAGGGATTGAAGAAATCTTAGCGAAGCGGTGAATTCGCTCTCAGGACTTCTTAAGTCGATGGAGTTATCAATTCTCCAAGTCGTTATCCATTGTCCATTATCAATTATCAATTAAAAAACTTCCTCCACCGCCCGGAGTTTCAATGATGATAGTATCTCCGGGTTGCATTTTTACCACAGCCGTACTCTCCAAATTTTCAACTGTTCCATCCGCCCGTTCTACCCAATTTTTCCCCATTGCGCCTGCTTCTCCTCCGAACAAACCAAAAGGCGCGATAACCCGCCGACTCGAAACAATAGCAGCCATCATTGCATCCAAAAAACGAATGCGACGAATCACTCCATTGCCGCCGCAATATTTCCCTTTGCCGCCGCTTCCTTGACGAATTTCAAAATTAGCTAAAAGGACTGGAAAGCGCCATTCCAATACTTCAGGATCTGTCAGTCGAGAATTCGTCATGTGCGTTTGTACCGCATCGGTTCCATTAAAGTTAATTCCTGCCCCAGAACCGCCGCAAATCGTTTCATAATATTGGTAAGTTTCATTCCCAAAAGTAAAGTTATTCATCGTTCCTTGGGAAGCTGCCATTACTCCCAATGCACCGTACAAGCAATCGGTAATTTGTTGGGAGGTTTCGACATTCCCAGCGACGACAGCAGCAGGAGAAGTGGGGTTAAGGAAGCAGCCTTCAGGAACAATGATTTCTAACGGTTTTAAGCAGCCTTCATTAAGGGGAATATCTTCGTCGATGAGCGTGCGGAAAACATAGAGAATTGCTGCTTTACAGACAGCTAGCGGCGCATTAAAATTACTCTTGAGTTGGGGGGAAGTTCCGGTAAAGTTGAGAGTCGCGCTGCGAGATTCGCGATCGATAGCAATCGTAACTTGGATGGTTTCTCCCGTATCGAGGCAAACGGAAAAATGACCATATTTAAGGTTAGAAATTGCGCGCCTGACTGCCTCTTCCGCATTATTCTGCACGTGCTGCATATAGGCAATCACAGTTACTAATCCATATTGCTCGACTAAACGCTGAAGTTCTTGCACGCCCTTTTCGTTGGCGGCAATTTGAGCTTGTAAGTCGGCGATATTTTGAGCGGGGTTGCGAGCGGGATAGGGAGAAGAGGCGAGTAATTCTAGTAATTCAACTTCGCGAAATCGTCCATCTTTTACTAACGGGAAGTTATCGAATAAAATTCCTTCTTCCGTCACCGTCGTACTGTTAGGAGGCATGGAACCGGGCGTAATTCCGCCGATATCGGCATGATGTCCGCGCGAGGCAACATAGAAGTTGGGTTGCGAACTTTCGCTTCTCGAAAAAACGGGTGTAATAACGGTAATATCGGGAAGGTGAGTACCGCCATTGTAGGGATTATTAATGGCATAAACATCGCCCGCTTTCAGGGTTGTGCCGACAGCACGAATTAAACTTTTTACGCATTCTCCCATCGAGCCTAAATGCACGGGAATATGGGGCGCATTAGCGATGAGTTGTCCTTGTCTGTCGAAAAGGGCGCAGGAAAAATCGAGACGTTCTTTAATGTTGACCGAATAGCTGGTATTTTGCAGCGCCGTTCCCATTTGTTCGGCGATGGAACGGAAAAGGTTATTGAAGATTTCCAGGAGGATCGGATCGGGGTTGGCTTTTTCCTTGAATTTCTCTCCTAAGTTGGAATTTTCGCTTTCCTTAAATCCCTCTCCTGAAGCTGTAAAAGTGGCTTTGAGGCTGCTTTCATTCTTACTTAAAATTAAATGATTGCGATCGCTGATTTCTGCCTGCCAACCGGGTTCGATAATATTGGTTCCCGTCGCCTCAATAATAATCGCCGGACTGGAAATCATATCGCCCGGTTGTAAATCTTGGCGTTGATAAACGGGCGTTTCCTGCCAAACATCGGCAACATATAGGGGAACTGTTGCCATCGGAACGGGGGAAGCATCGCTGTGGCGTTTGATTATCGGTTCTTCAGCAACCGCTGTCGGACAAATCAATTCGATCGCGATCGCTTCGACAATGAGGGCTTTTTCCGGCATAATAAAGCCGTATCGCTGCTGGTGCAACGCTTCAAATCGTTCCCGAATTTCGCGCTCGCTGCTAAAATCGACCCCAAGCGTCGAATCGGTTCCCGCATACTTCAGTCGCAGTTGTCGCACCACAGTTAATCCCTCGAAATGAGCGACATTTTGCTGCTGTAATTGCTCCTTTCCTTCCTCAATTAACTGCTGCAATCCGCGATCGAGTTCCGGGATTAAAGTCTCGGTTAGCGTTGCTTCCACTGCTTTATCTCGCAACACCCGCAACTCCGCCAAACCAATCCCATAAGCCGATAAAACCCCCGCATAGGGATGAATTAAAATCTGTTGAATGCCCAACGCATCGGCGATCGAACAAGCGTGCTGTCCGCCCGCTGCGCCGAAACAACACAGCGCGTACTGAGAAACATCGTAACCGCGCTGCAAAGAAATTTTTTTAATCGCTTCTGCCATGATTTCCACAGCAATTGCTAGAAATCCCGTCGCGATTTGTTCGGGACTGCGCCCATCTCCGATTTCCTCAGCTAATCGGACAAACTTTTCGCGGACAATCGCAACATTGAGAGGTTCATCGGCATTTTTACCAAACACTTTCGGGAAAAATTCTGGCTGCAACTTTCCCACCATGACATTACAATCGGTGATGGTTAACGGCCCGCCCTTTCCGTAAGCCGACGGGCCGGGGTTCGCGCCCGCCGATTCAGGCCCAACGCGATACCGAGAACCGTCAAAGCGAATCAGGGAGCCGCCCCCAGCCGCAACGGTATGCACGGACATCATCGGCGCGCGCAGGCGAACGCCCGCCACTTCGGTTTCAAAGCTGCGTTCGTATTCGCCCGCGTAATGGCTGACATCGGTAGAAGTTCCACCCATATCGAAAGCGACAATTTTCTCGAATCCGGCGATTTGGCTGACTTTCACCGCGCCCACCACGCCCCCCGCAGGCCCGGAAAGGATGCTATCTTTGCCTTGAAAGTTTTGTGCGTCAGTCAGTCCACCGTTGGATTGCATGAAGAACAGTTGCGGCGATTCTGTATCGTTTTCTGCGCCGAGGCGGGCGGCGATGCGGTTAACGTAGCGGCGCAGGATGGGGGAAAGGTAAGCATCGATGACGGTAGTATCGCCGCGACTGACAAGCTTCATGAGGGGAGTCGTGCGGTGGGAGGTTGAGATTTGCGGGAAGCCGATCGCGCGGGCGATTTCTGCAACTTGTTGCTCGTGTTGGGGGTAACGGTATCCGTGCATGAGAACGATCGCGACGCTGCGAATTCCGCGATCGTAGGCGGCTTGCAGATCGTTTTGGACTTGTTTGAGGTTAAGGGGCGTTAAGACCTCGCCACTAGCGCTGTAGCGTTCTTCGACTTCGATCGCGCTCTCAAAGAGCATTTCCGGGAGAATAATCTCGCGAGCGAAGATATCGGGGCGATTTTGATAGCCGATGCGCAGTGCATCTTTGAAGCCTTTGGTAATAGCGAGAACGACGCGATCGCCTTTTCGTTCGAGGAGCGCATTGGTGGCGACAGTCGTCCCCATTTTCACCGCAGCGATGCGATCGCGCGGTAGCGTTTCATCGGGTGCGAGTTCGAGCAAGCGCCGAATCCCTTCAATCGCAGCATCTTCGTACTGTTCGGGATTTTCCGAAAGCAGCTTGCGGACGAGAGTTTTGCCTTCGGGGGTGCGAGCGACGATATCGGTAAAAGTGCCGCCGCGATCGATCCAAAATTGCCAACCTTGATTTGCACGCATAATTTTATTTCTACTGACTTCACAAAACCTTTCATAAATCTCTCAATCGACGCAGCGAAAAAGTTAGCTTCGCGATGCGGGAAAGGTTAAATTTTTTATATCCCGAAAATGCGTGCGGGAACTCTACGATATAGCAATCCATATCCTAAAATAGTTTCCAGCATATTGTGGAGAAAGACGAAACAATCTTTTGCTACCCTAGGACAGCAAAATTGCCAAGCTCGGCGAATTTCGCTTGACCTTTAGGCGATGCTTTATGACTCAGAACGCAAGTCTCGAACGGTTTCTAAGCTCAGTCCCGTCATTTGGGCAATCGTGTCATCGTCGAAGCGATCGAGTAAATTTCTCGCTACATCCCGCAGCGCTTCCTCGCGTCCTTCCTCGCGTCCTTCCTCCAAACCGACAGCGCGCCCTTCCTCAATCCCCTGCTCGCGTCCTTCCTCGCGTCCGAGCGCGATCGCGCCCTGCTGATCGTAAATAAACATTTCGCGCCGTTCGATATCTTCCAATTCGCTCTGACTTAAGCCCGCTTGGTTCGCAATCCCAAACGCTTGATTTAACTCGGTAATCTCTTCCATATTTTCCGGGATGGCATCCAGCGATCGCGCCGACTTAATAAAATAAATCCATTTTTCCGCCAGAGTTTCCAATTGCTCCAACTCTTTCGTAAACTTCGGCAACTCCACAAAAACTAACTCAATTTCATTATCGGGATAAATTTTATTATCGGTGGTTTCCTTAAAACTATAGCGAGAGGTATACTTTTCCCGCTCCGGGAACATAATAAAATCAGTTAAAGTTAGAGCAATGACCGGCTTCAGCATTCGATACCCTTCCCCAGATTGCAGTTGAAAAGCATAAGTTTTCGCTGCATTAAAAATAACTCGCTTAGCAAAAGACTGAACGTTTAGCACCTGCATCTCAATAATGACCGTAATGCCATTTTGCAATTTTGCCTTAACATCCAAGTAAGTGTCTTTTAAGCCTTCTAACTTCGGGGGCAAATTCGGATTGATAATTTCGAGGTCTTGAATCGTCGAATTGCCGTTATAAATCAACGCATTGAGAAAGCTAATAAGTATATTTTTACTTTCAGAGGAACCAAATATTTTTTTAAAAGCGTAATCAGTTTTTGGATTAATAAATCTCATCGTTTCCCCTCCAATGCCGAGCCTAAAAATATTTTATCCTGTCGAGACAGAAGGCGCGATCGCGTAACCCCCTCAAACCCAAAGTAACGTTATGCGCTACCTTTCTCTTAAAATAGACGACGGAAACCTCCCCATTCAGTCCATTCCGCATGGCATTTCTACGGCGATTCCGACTGCGTTTGCCGATAATCGGCGTTTTAGCTTGTATGGTTGCCCTCGCGCTCTCCCTGCCCTTTTCTAGCGCCACTGCACAACCCTCCCTCCCCACCCCCCTCACCGAACTTCCGCTTCCCTCCACCCTGCGCGTCGGCAACCTCGTCGCCGTCCCCGTCACCCTCGATGGTTACGAACTCTTTCGCATCGCCTCGAGTGCCGCAACTAGCAATACCGAAGGCAAAAAGGGCGATAAATTCCCCCTCGAGCAGCGCGTCAAGCTCATTGAAAACGAACTCTACGCCATTGTCGATCGCGCCCGCTACCCCCAATACTGGCAGCGCGGTTTCGATCCTAAAACCCTCGCCATTACAGTCGGCAAGCGCAAAAACGATCTCGTCATCTTAGCCCGCGATGGCGACAAATTGCGAGAGCGACAAGTGATGTTAGTTGCGCCGGAAGATGCCGAATACAACGGACGTTCCCTCACCCAATGGGCTGATGAGTTGACAAAAACAATAAAAGATGCACTGCTCCAAGCTCAAAAAGAGAGAGCGCCTGATTACTTACTGCGACAGGTTCAGTGGGCAGTCGGACTGTTTTTGTTGAGCATTCTCGTGCGGTGGATGCTGGATCCCCTCGAGCGAAGCGCGATCGCGGAATGGGAACGCCTCAAACAATGGCGCAATCAACTCGAAGCCGAACCGCCCCCTCCCACCGATAGTAACGCGCCGCCCATCGCCGCTCAACAAGATCGCGTCGTCGCCAACCGCGAACAACTGATCGTTTGGGAACGCCAGCGCAACACCAACATCCTCAAACGGCGGCTGCTGGAATGGGGACAACTCTTTCTGTGGGCGGGGATGATTACCTGGATTCTCGGGCGCTTTCCTTGGACGCGCAGCTTGCACGTTTGGCTGATCGAACAACCCATTGCGCTGCTTGCGATTTGGTTTGGGATTAATATCGCGATTCGCTTTAGCACTGTCGCTGTCGATCGCCTCCTCAAAGCCATCCACGACACCGAAACCCCCCTCCTTGTCAATAGCCAACGGCAAATCGTGCGCCTTGCTACCTTCGGCGTTGTGATTAAAGGCAGCATTGTTTTCGCCCTTTACACGATTGGCATTTTTTTAGCATTAGAAACGTTGGATATTCCCATCGCACCCGTTCTCGCCAGCGTTGGGATTATCGGTTTAGCCCTCTCCCTCGGTTCCCAAAGTTTCGTTAAAGATGTCGTCAACGGCAGCTTAATTTTGCTCGAAGATCAATATGCGGTTGGCGATTATATTGATGTTGGTGGGGCAGAAGGCGTTGTGGAAAATATGAATTTACGCATTACTCAAATTCGCGGCGCGGGCGGGCGTTTAACAACGGTTCCGAATGGCAATATTGCCACGATTCACAACCACAGTAAAGAATGGTCGCGGTTGGATTTTACCATCGAAGTTGCACCCGATACCGACCTCGATCGCGCGATGAAAATTATGCGCGAAGTTGCCGAAAGAATGCAAAAAGATGACGACTGGGAAGATAAAATTATCGAACCGACTAGCGCGATCGGCGTTCAACGCATCAATGCCCAAGGCGTTCAAATTTTAATGTGGATTAAAACCCAACCCTTGCAGCAATGGCAAGTCGGACGCGAGTACAGTCGCCGCCTCAAAGTTGCGTTTCAGCAGAACGAAATTCGCATTGGAGGAGCGTAAATGCTAGACATCCAATACCTCCAAAACGCGATCGCAATGTTCTAATTCGTGAGTTGCCATTACCGAAAAGCGCAGGCGACTGGTGGGAACGGTGGGCGGGCGAATGGCGGGGGCAAAAATTCCCGCTGCTTTCAGTTTTTTCGCCATTGCTAGCGCTGTGGCAGGGGATGCGAGTCCGATGCAGAGAATGGGCGCTTCGGAGGGTAAGAGCGTTGCTCTGGTTTGTTGGAGGCGTTGTTTGAGATAGTTAACGTTGCGCCACAGTTGGGCGCGGCGTTCGGGTTCGCTGCGAATGATCTCAATCGCGGCGATCGCGGCGGCGGTGTCGGCGGGCGATAATCCAGTGGTATAAATCCACGTCGCGGCGCGATTGCGGAGGTAATCGACAAGCAGCGCGGAACCGGCGACGTAACCGCCCAGACTCCCCAAGGCTTTGCTGAGCGTACCGATTTGTACGAGCGATCGCCCGCTACAATGAGAATGCTCGACGCAGCCCGCTCCCGTTTCCCCCAAAACGCCCGTTGCGTGCGCTTCGTCGGCTAACACCATGCAGTCGAATTCTTCGGCGAGATCGAGCAGTTGCGGGAGGGGGCATAAATCTCCATCCATGCTGAATACTGTATCGGTGGTTATCAAACAGCGGCGATAGTGGGGGCGATGCCGGTGCAGTTTGGCGCGCAAATCGTCGAGATCGTTGTGTTCCCACTCGAGCGCGGTTGCACCGCTGAGAATGGCTCCATTTTTAAGGCTGGAATGGTTGTAGCGATCGCCTAAAATCAGATCGCGCGCTCCGACTAAGGCGGCAATTGTCCCGAGATTGGCGAGATAGCCGGAACTGAAAACCAGTGCATCTTCGGTTTGTTTTAAGGACGCGATCGCAAGTTCTAATTGGCGGTGAAGTTCCCGATGTCCGCTTAGCAGCCTCGAGCCGGTACTCCCCGTCCCGTATTCTCGCGTCGCTGCTATCGCCGCTTCGATTAAACGTTCGTCGCCCGCGAGTCCTAGATAATCGTTGCTGGCAAAGTTAATAACCTTGCGCCCTTCGAGCGTGACAACCGCTCCCGCTCGTCCTTGCAACGGTTTTACGGAACGATACCAATCAGCGCGGCGAATGGTATCGAGCGATCGCGCCATCCAATCATAAGCGTTTGTCATTCCGGAAGATCGCCAAATCGTTCTTGGTACTGACGCAGGAGCGCTTCTAACTCTTCGGCGCGCTGGCGTTCGGCTTCGGCTCGCTCTTCGGCTTCCGTTTGCGCTGCCGTTGCCATCGTTAACGCTTCTGATAATTCGTCGGGAATTAGCAACTTTTCGCCCGTATCTTCCCGATAAAAAGCGATTAACTTGCCGTCCACTTCTAGGCGCAATTGGAGAACTTGGCTGCGGCGATCCGCGATCGCAACGTACTCGCCATTGAGCAAACGATAGCCGACGAGTTGTTCTTCAATCCACTCCTTTTTCGGATCGAATAGCCAATATTCCCGAACGCCCAGCCCTTCATACAGCGCCTTCTTTTCCGTCATATCTTTATTTTTCGTTCGCCGGGAAGTCATCTCAAAAATTACCTTCGGCGCTTGCTTCTCTTCCCAGAGTTTATAACTATCCCGTCCACCCGGTTCGACATCGAAAATGACCATCACATCGGGAACGACATAAATTTTAGGGAAGTTCTCGACGTAATAGAAGATTTGGTCGGCTAACACCGTGACGCGACGACCTTGGAGGTAGCGCCGCAGCACTTCTAACGTCATCAAAATTGCATACAAGTGGTCGTAGGTTTCTGCCAAGGGTTCGCCATCCTCGCTTGGATACTCAATTTCTTCTGTTTGAGGAGAGACTGTAAGAGAAACCATGATTTCACCTCTGATTAGAAGTCGGAGCTTATTGATGATTATCGTATCATTAAAATGACTCAGTTTAGCTTTTTTTGACTCAAATATATTCTTATCTCTCGATGACAAGTTATCCAAAAATACAGAACAACGTTAACTTCGCTCAACACCTTGGGAATCCCTTCTAAGAAGACCGAAATTTCGTGACCTCCGGGCTGCAAAGTATCGATCGCAATCCCGAAAGCCAACAGCCCCATTCCCCACATCAACAACGGATAGGGAGTCGATCGCCAAAAGTTGCGAAAACCCCACCCATAAAGACCGACAGCAACGGCATAAATCGAACAAGTCACGAGTTTGGGGACTCCCAGCAATAGAAAAATGATATGAATCCGATAGATTTCATTAAGGAGAAACCCCCCAGTTATAAGGGCAGAAGCTAACATAAAGCGATTTATCTTCGCTCCGGGTTGCAATTTGTGCAGCAACGCCCAAGTAAAAGCGCAAACAACCCCGGGAACCGCACATAAAATTTGGAAGGTGTAGGTAAATAGTCGTTCGCCGACGGGATAAGGCGATGGCGGCGGTAGAAATAAAAGACTCGCCGACAAACCGTAGTGTTGGGCAATAACCAGAATGGCAACCATTACGCCGATAGCGCAGAAATTTAGCTGAAGAATGCCGCGATTCTTTTTCATCTCATCTTTCCCTTTCTTGAAGCAGTGAAGGGAGAAACCTAGCTTTTTTGCTTAAGGAAATACAAGCTTGAGCCTCCCGATTCCGGAAAGAGGCTTGATTTCAGCGCGCACCGCTATGCCGATCCCTTCAGGATTGCGCCTAGGGATGCGAATGATTATCATTTTTACAAATAATAGATTTTCTTAATAAAGTTTGTAGCGTAAATATCATTAACCATTAGATAGCGATTGTAACAATCTGTCCTTAGAAATCCTGACTTTTCTGAGTTTCCAGGCAGGTAATTGTTGCAATTCTTAAAAAACGAACGAAGGAATTGAGTGTTAACCTGTGAATAGCAAAAGAAGAGTTGATGTTAGAGCGATTACAATGACTCGGACAATCAACATCGATTTCTAGCTGTAGTTTGCCCGCCGTAGAAAACGCCCATTCATCATGCCACCAACTCTCTTCAAAGTCGATCTGACTAAACCCATGCAAGAGCAGGAATTGCCCGGTCATAACCGCTGGCATCCCGATATTCCTGCTGTCGTCTCCGTTAGTCCCGGCGATATCTTTCGCATTGAATGTAAAGATTGGACGGACGGGCAAATTGCGAATAACGATGACCCCAGCGATGTCCGCGATGTCGATCTCAGTGTCGTTCATGTTTTAAGCGGTCCGATTTACGTGAATGGTGCGGAACCGGGCGATATTTTAGTGGTAGATTTACTCGATATCGGTCCGCTGGCAGGCGATGAGTGGGGTTTTACTGGAATTTTTGCGCGGGAAAATGGCGGCGGATTTTTAACGGATCATTTTCCAAATGCAGCTAAAGCGTGTTGGGATATTCAAGGAATTTATACGCAATCTCGTCACATTCCTGGAGTCCGTTTTGCAGGGATTACTCACCCCGGTTTAATCGGTTGCGCGCCTTCCCATGAATTGTTGGCGAAATGGAACGCCCGAGAGCGCGCGCTGGTGGAAAAAGGCGGCCCGCCCTGGAAACCGGCGATTCCTCCCCTGGCGGAATTACCAAACCCTAAAAATGCAATTTTAGGCACATTAAAAGGTGCAGAATTCGATCGCGTTGCAGCCGAAGCAGCGCGTACCGTCCCACCTCGGGAACATGGCGGGAACTGCGATATTAAGAACCTCTCCAAAGGGTCGCGCATTTACTTCCCGGTGTATGTAGAAGGAGCAAAACTATCAATGGGAGACATTCATTTCTCTCAAGGCGATGGCGAAATTTCCTTCTGTGGTGCAATTGAAATGTCGGGATATATCGACCTGCACGTTGATGTGATTAAAGGCGGGGTTGAAAAGTACGGAATGGTGAATCCGATCTTTAAACCCGGCCCGGTAGAACCGCGTTATTCAGAGTATTTAATCTTTGAAGGAATTTCTGTCGATGAGTTTACTGGAGAACAGTATTATCTCGACGCGCACGTTGCTTATCGTCGTGCTTGTTTAAACGCGATCGAATACCTCAAAAAATTTGGGTTTACGGGCGAACAAGCTTATTTATTGTTAAGTTGCGCGCCGGTAGAAGGCAGAGTCAGCGGAATTGTCGATATTCCTAATGCTTGTTGTACTTTAGCGTTACCGACAGAAATTTTTGATATCGACATTCTGCCTAAATGAAGATTGCTTAAACCGGGTTGGCTTGAATAATTTGCACAACTCGGTTTTTTAAACTTTGAATTTTGAATTTTTGGATTATGCCTCTATACGATTTTCGCTGTAAAACTTGTGGAGACTTTGAGGCTTTGCGAACCATCGCGGAGTTAAACGTACCAATGACTTGTCCGATCTGCTCTGAAATCGTGCAGCGCCTCTTTTCGCCGCCAATGGTAAACTTAAATTCCGGTCGCTTGCCTAGCAGCGATTCGGGAGAACCGGCGCGCGTGCGACGGATAAAAGCACCTCAACCGCCGAAATACCAAACGGTTAAAGGCGGACGACCCTGGATGCTCGGTCATGCGTCGGAGCGACTTTAATTGACTTTTTGCTCTTCGAGCAAGGTCAAACTCATCCACTCTCCTTTAGCATTGTAACTGCGAATAAGGCGCTGTCGTCGCTGCGGTTCGAGTAGCCATCCCATTTCTAGGATGAAAGGATGACCGCGCTGAATCGATTGAGGACAATTAGCAGAACCTCCATCGGGCAGCAGGAGAATTTGTATGGGTAAAGCGCCTTCGTTGAAAAGCAGGCGGGAGCCTTGAATTTCGCCGGTGGAGCTAACAACGCGATCGCCAAATTCTAACTTTTGTTGGATGCGATTTTCGTTTTCAATCGCGATCGAAAGCCGCGTCGGATAAACGCTAGGATTGCGATAATCGGGATAAAGCGTTGTCGCTTGCCCTTCCCAAGTTCCCGCTAACTGTTCGACGGTTAAGGGCGGGCGATCGGGAGTGGTGCTGTGGGGTAAACGTTCGCGAATGAGGGTAATGCGATTGCACTGACTGGCGCGATCGTACAACATTACCGCGCGCAAGCGGCGATCGCCTTCGATTAAACCAAACTCAGCCCCAAACTCGCTATAAGGTCCCCACTGGAACGAACCTTGAGAAAACGCGCCCGTTTCAAAAAATAAAACTTTGGGGGCGACTTGGGTATACTCGAGCGCGATTTCCTTGGGCGGTTCGTCGGGCGGAAGATAGCGAACGGTTAGCGAGACTTTTTGGTTATTCTCCGAACCAATCAGCGAGACAACCGAGGGAGTCTCTCCCAGCAATTCCCCTTCCGGAGAAAAGGCGGCAAACGAACCTTGCCATTCTCCCAGATTCTTCAAAAAATTTTCCCACTGTGCGGACATCATCTAAATCTATAAATTAGCTCTCAAGCTTGATTTTAAGCGCCAAGTTCCTCTAAAACATCTTCTTCTAGTAATAATTGTGCCGCTTCGAGCATTTCTGCTGCAATTTCTCTTAAATCGTCGCGATTGCCCAAATAAGCTTGCAGGGCGGCGAAGGGATCGATACGACTGCTAGCCCCCAATTCTGGCAAGCGGGGGGTGGCTAACTGAGAGACGAGTTCGGGACGAATCGTGTAGGTGTGGGAAGGTTGTAAGGCTTGGTGCAGTGCGGGCGTATCGATTTCGTCCAATTGTTCCGATCGCAGTTTATAAATGAGACGCACGACAGTTTCTTCTATTTCATATTTCGCGATCGCGTTTAAAATAGCAACTTGCGGCTCCTCGGATTGAGACACATCAACTTCAATCGTCCGAAAAGGACGCACGGGTAACGTGCAGAACTCCCAATTCGCTTTACCTTTTTCTAACTCCAGCCAAATATAGCCCTTATCTTCTTTTTCCTCGCTAAAATCGACTCGTTCGATGCTACCGGGATAGACGACGGGGGGATTATTAGCGGGATTCAAATTTTGGTGTTTGTGAACGTGACCGAGGGCAACATAATCGATCTCGGGACGGATAAGCAGCGAGATGGGAATGGTGAAACCTTTACCCACGGCTAAAAAGCGTTCGGCTCCGAGGGTAGCGCGATCGACCATTAAATGTCCGAGCAGAATTGTGGGAATATTGGCATCTAAGCGGCGAATTTCGGCTTCTAAGACCGGGCGCAGGCGATCGATGAGTAAAGCATTCACTTCAGCTAGGGAATGCCCTTCTGTTTCCGGGCGCGTTAGCAATGTCGATCGCGTCAGCCAAGGCAGCGTCAGCACTTGAACGTCGCCGTTGCGCGTTGAAATGCGGTGCGTAGCAATGCCATCGCCGACGTGAAAGCCCGGAACTGCTAAGGTTCGGTAGATACAAAGACTCGCGCCGCCCGTCCCTTGGGAATGTTGGTCGTGGTTGCCGACTAACAGGACGGCTGGGATATCGGCATCGGCAAGGCGACGAAATTGGGCGGCGAATGCTTCTTGGATGTAGGGCGGCGGCGTAGCGTCGGGGAAGGCATCGCCGCCAAAGAGGACTAAATCGGCGGGTTCTTCGATGGCGCGATCGATACAGCGCGATAAGGTATTGACAAAATCCTCTAGTCGTGTGTTAGTGCCGGTATCGGGATTGACGCGACCGTGCGTGAAACTACTGCCTAGATGAATATCCGATAAGTGAAGGATTGCGATCGCCATTAGCTCTCCGATTCTTAAACAATAGTTGCTAAAGTGAAATTTTTATGAAGCGCTGTTTCGATATTTCGGGTTAAAAAAACTTTTATCGGCTCGAGCGCTGGGAACTCACAATCTTTACAGAAAGCGCGATCGGTCAAGCTCTGGGGGGATTCATCCCTTGACCGCAGACTTGACCCTGACTGTAGCAATCGTTAGTATAGATTAAAACTAAATACTTTTTCAGTTCTTTTCCACATCATTAATCCTTCACCTACATACCCTCTCACCTATCCGTGCAATTACTTATGAACGGAGCGAATTCCACTCCTCAAAACGACGAAGCTCACCTCAACGATCCCCAATATTGGTACGCTCGTGGTGAAGAACTGGCTAGCCTCGGTCAGTACGAACAAGCCTTGAACTGCTACGATAAATCCCTAAACCTACAGCCCGACAATATTCAAGCTTGGATTCAATATGGCTGCATTCTCACGCAACTCGATCGCTATGCAGAAGCTTTAATTGGATTTGAAGCCGCCTTAGCCCTCGATCCTCGCGATGAAACGGCTTTATTATTCAAAGGTGTTGCGTTACATCAACTTGGCGATTACGAGCAAGCTTATTTAGTCTACGATCGCGCCGAAGGCGTAGAGCGCGGGATGCTATCGACCCAACTGTTACACTTGGGTCATAAACTCCTCGCAGCTTGTGGGTTCTCCAAGCCGAAAGCGCCCGTTGCTCCCGGCGAGCGAGTGAAGCGTTGATGGAAACCTTCGCCGTCTCTCACCCCTAACGCAAAGCGGGACGTTGGAGCCAACGTCCCGAGATGAGGTATAAAAATGAGTCTGCTGTCGAAAGTCCCTCAACGGTCGATCTTCCGATAATTTAGGCTTGTGCTTCAATTTCAACTCACTCTACTCGATAACTGAAAATTCGCCCGCTAAACGATCTTCAAACATATCAAAAGTCCTATCAAGCTGAGTCAGTTCAAACACAATCCGGACTGCGGGCGGTACGGAACAGAAGATCAGACGTTTGTTCAAACTGTTCGCCAGACGATAGGCCGTTACCAGTGTCATCAAGCCAGCACTATCGAGAAATTCAACCTTTGATAAATCAAGCTGCAACACTGAGAGCGCGGGTTTGGCAAGTTTTTTCATCAACTGCCCTCTTAACTCTTCTGCATTCACCGCAGTTATACTGCCAAACAGTTCGATGGTTGCAATTTTTTCGGAGACGATTGAATGAGTCACGGCTTCTGTCTTTAATCCTTAACTAAGAGGTGTGAAGTTATCTCAATGTTCTGACGATAACGATAATTTTCGCGAGCGACTAGAGGTTTCCGCCAAATTTGTCGAATCTTTATTAAAATCTGAAGATGCTTGAAGATTGTATGAATTTTAGGGAGAACTGGCTCTATTTGTAATTTCAATCACTTTCTGGCATCGTCCAATTTGCTAGAGTTGGCGTTCTCACGCGCAACCCTAAAATCGGGCTTATTCGCGAATAACTATCAATTTAATAAGCAGTTTCTAAATCTTTCAATTCTGACAATAGCACGAACCCAAAAAACTTAGTGATTCAGATCAACGCGCGCGACCACCGAAAGAGGGATGATAAGAAATGCCCAGTTCCAGGTATACAGCCGTGAATACGACCTATTCGATTCGCCTTCTCGTTGGAAAAGCGCTCCACCTGCGACAGTTAACGCCTGATATCGAAAACGCTATTAACTCAGAACTGACACGCCTGGGTTATATCTCGGATATTGACTACGAAGCATTAGAACTTCTCATGGCTGAAATGGATGCGGGACGAATTCAGCTTGTGGCAAGTCCTTAAAACGGTGTTCTCTTCACCTCTATCATCGCGAAACGGCGGCTAAATCGTCGTAGAAGGCTTTTTGGTCGAAAGTATACTCTTGACCTAAGAAACCCACTATTTTCTCGGCATCTTCAGCAGCATTTTGCAAGCAGGTAGAAGCACCCGGGGAAGGGGTAATATTGAAGAGAATTTTATCCCCGATAATTTTGGCTTGCCCGAGTTCGAGGCTGCGAGTTTTAAGGTTGACGATCTGCGGTCGCAGACCGCCATAACCGCGCGCGTATCGTAAATCTTGGAAACGAATATCGGGAACAATTTTTCTGACTTCGCGTAGGAATAATTGCTTACCAATTCCGGGAACATCGTAGAGAAAATTGCGAAGAATATAGGTAAAAAAGAAGGGATCGGCAAGAATTTTTAAAAAACTGGCGATCGCGTCAAGACTCAGCCCCGCAGTGCGTAAATAATCCCAAAAGGTTTGATAGTTGTGCCGTTCCAGCAGCGGTACGACTTTCGCCGTCGGACCGAAGCGGGTGGTATTGGGATCGTCTACCTCCGGATCGCCATGAATCGCTGCAAAAGGTAGCTTTTTAAGCTGTACGCTATACACTTTTCCCTGCAAAACTTGCGGCGCGCTATAAAAACTTCCCGCCGCACAAAGTAGGGCGTAATGACTTCCGTAACCGAGGGATTTAGCAAACAGCAAACTATGCGCCCCCGCAGCAACCGTAACGGTTTTAGCTAAAATCGAACCGCGATCGCTCTCGAGGCGATACAATTCTCCCTCACGTTCGATTTTATTAATCGCAGTTCCTAACCGAAGGTCAATCTTTTTATCGGTACGTTCTAAGGCGCGATCGAGAAACGATTGAGAGAGTTTTTGAAAGTCGATTGTATAACCTTCCGGGGTATAAAGCGCTAAAATCTCTTCGGTTTCATCTCTCCCTTGAAGGACATTCGGTTCGATCGCGCCGATTTCTTCTCGTTCGATGAGGCGCAATTCGGGAAAGAGAGATTTAAACTCTGTATATCGTCGCTCGAGGGTTTTAATTTGTTCTGCCCCAACCGCGAGAACCATCTTAGAATACTGCGTATAAATTTTGCGATCGCGATCGAAACGCAATAGATAATTCTTGACTAAACTTGCAGCACGATTGACCTTTTGCGCCGTTTCTAAAGTGTAATTGGTTTCAATATCGCCGAAATGAAGGGTTTGACTGTTACTGGTTCGATGAGAATTGACCCGAGCGACTTCTTCGTATTTCTCGATCAATAACAAATTATTAAGATTTGTGTAGTGACTCAAGGCATAGAGTAAAGAGGTTCCGGAAACACCCGCGCCAATAATTGCAACGTCATAAATTTCGGTTGGGGAAGACATCTCGATCCAGGTTGATGCAGAAGAGTTCGTAGTTTTATTGTAGCGATTCCTGTGAGTTTGAGGGGTAGCCTTTGAAACAATTGCCGACCTGAAATCCAGAAAAAATGCCGATATCGGGCGTTCGCCAATAGGAGTGTTACGGACTAGGAGCTACCATTTTACAGTCGATCGCGCGATCGCCGACTGCTGTCTGTAAATTATTAGCGGAGCGATCGCTTAATTCAAGCCATCTCAGCAATGGACAACGGGCAAGGAATAGGGTACAAATGAAGTCAACGGTCAACGACCCTTAGTAAGAGACTATCGCTCAAGTCCATTTTGAAACTCTAGGAGCAGGAAAAATGCTATTAATCTCATTTTTACTCACGGTGTTAGTGACAGCTATTAGCTTAGTTATTATCTCAAAATTACCGTTAGGAATTGAAGTCGATAGTTTTGGCAAAGCAGTCATTGCCGGACTGGTATTCGGTTTGCTTAATGCTCTCATTAAACCCATTTTAACTTTTTTATCGTTACCTTTAATTGTTCTTACTTTAGGTCTCTTTTACTTCATTCTCAACGCAATAATTTTTGCTATAGCAGCAAAATTAGTAGAAGGGTTTCGGTTGCGTTGGGGTATATGGAGCGCCTTACTCGGAGCATTTGTTTTGAGCATTCTCAACTCAATTCTCGGTCAAATTTTGAGTCAAATTATTCCGACGGCAACGACAGGAAGATAAAAGTTTTAGGAAAGCTTTGAACGGAAGAAAAACGCGATGAGTGAAAAACCAAAAGCCGTTGTTTTACTATCGGGTGGCTTAGATTCTGCCACCGCCGCCGCGATCGCGTTATCGGAGGGGTACGACGCGATCGCCCTATCTTTTGACTACGGACAGCGACACCATCGCGAACTCGAAGCCGCAAAGATCGTCGTGCAAACGTTAGGGATTGCCGAACATTTTATCGTTGCGATCGACTTAGCACAATGGGGCGGTTCCTCGCTAACCGATCGCGCTTTAACCCTCCCCAAAGACGGCGTACAGCCCGGAATCATCCCTTCAACTTACGTTCCCGGGCGCAATACAGTTTTCATCGCGATCGCCCTTTCCCTCGCTGAAGCGCGCGGTGCAGAAGCCATTTATTTAGGCATCAACGCTGTCGATTATTCCGGCTACCCCGACTGTCGCCCCGAATACCTCGAAGCTTACCAAAACTTAGCGAATTTATCCTCAAAAGCCGGAATTGAAGGAAAAGCGCCAAAATTGCTTGCCCCACTCGTGCTGTTAACCAAAGCCGATATCCTGCGGCGCGCCTTAGAACTGGGCGTTCCGGTAGAACTCACTTGGTCTTGCTATCAGGGTGGTGAGAAACCTTGCGGAAAGTGCGATTCTTGCCGGATTCGCGATGAGGCTGCGATCGCGATCGGACGACCCGATCTTGTAGGTAATTCGTAATTCGTAATTCGTAATTCGTAATTCGTAATTCGTAGTTCGTAGTTCGTAATTCGTAATTCGTAATTCGTAATTCGTAATTCGTAATTCGTAATTCAGAATTCACCACTCATCACTCATAATTTATAACTCATAATTCATAAAACTGCTTCCGCTCGCACAACACCCGCGCGATCGTGGCGCGCCGTTAACTGAACCGTAGTACCCGCAGGCGCGCGCACGATCCATTCCACCTTACCTCGGTCTTGCGTTTCGTCGCCCTGATGCCAAACAATACCAGAAGGCTTGAGATTTCTTCCTTCTAGCTGCCCGATATCGACCTGTCTCTTACCGAATTCCAAGCACGCGCCTTCGGGCAATTCGATACTGCACAAACAGCCGCGCGCTAGCTTTTTCTCCAAAGCCTTTTGGGTAACATTCGTGGGCAGCCAGCCCGTATTCTGGATGACGAAGCTAACGCGATAAGTATTGTCGCCTAAAGGCTGCGCGATCGCGCTGTGGAGTTCCAAGCGCGGCGAAATCAGCAGATGCCAAACCAACCACTGTGGGAAGGGCGCAATTTCGCACTCTAAGCGATTGTGGGGCGGGTTGCACCATGTATAAAGCTCGTTCCAGCCTCCTAACTCGATTTTGCCCAATTGCGGATGCTCGAAGGGATACCAATCGATATACCCCTCACCGTCCAGTTCTTCATCGTGCCAGCGTAGCAATTTCAATTCGTCCTCAAACGGATGTTCTCGGAACCAGTCGATATAGCGATCGTCGGTAATTCCGGCTTGTCGCATCGGACTCCACAACTCCACCGTCCAAGCGAATACGCCCCGATCTTCGTACATCCAATCGTCGAAAGCTCCTGTTACCACCTCCTTGGGGTTGGCGCGGTAGCCGTGGTAAATTGAAATCGCGGGATAGCCGGTGAGTTCGGTTCCTTTTTTGCCGATCGCGCCATAAGTCCGGCGATCGCGCTGCGGCAGGTCGTCGTCGCTATACTGAGAAGAAGGACGCAGCAACAGTCCCCCCATCGTATGGAACGAGAGCGAGCCGGTAATATTGGGGTGAGAAGTGGCGAAATCGACCAGCGATCGCACTTCGGATTCGGAAGTCGGATAAGGGCCCGCCCCGTCCTGTTCGTCATCCTGCCGCCAATTAAAGGGAAAATTGCGATTAAAATCCAAGCCTTCTTTCGGCGCTTGCAACGGAATCTGAAGGCCATCGTAATTCTCGATCGTGCCTTCCGGGAGTAGACGATAATACTCGCCCCCCACTTCCGTCGGTTCCCGCAGCATCATCAAGCGCGGATCCGCAGGCGACACCTTCCACGGACCATTGGTATCGGGAACGCGCATGGTTAAAATGCGCCCGTCGCCGTCGATATCCTCCATCACCAGTCCATCTTCCTCAACATCCGAACCGGGATAAACGCGGGTTCCCGAACGAATAAACTTGGGCGAGTCGCTTAGGGCTAATTCTGCGCCGTCGGGGTTGACGCGAGGGCAGATATAAAAGGCGCGCGTATCGAGACAGCGCGTTATCTCGCGATCGCATCCATACCCTTTAACTAACGCATGAATCAGGTAAAGGCAAGCTAAAGAGGGTGCAATTTCGATCGCGTGGATATTACCATCAATCCATAAAGCAGGTTTCTCCTCGGCGCGGCCTGTCACCCGATTCGTTGCCGTTACCAACCAAATTTCGCGTCCTTCGTAGCTTTTTCCAATGCTACAGAGATCGATTAGGTGTGGGAACTCCTGCGCGTAACCTTGGAGAATTTTGGTTAACTCGTTATAGCGGTAATATTGGTTGAAGCGAACCTCTGGCATAGCAATGGGGGCAATTAACAATAGATCGCAAACCGTCGTTAATTAATAGTTTTCCCAAAAAGAAAAACAATTGATGTACCCCGAGCGTCAACTGTTTTCGAGCCGAGCAACCAGCTACGACCCAACAGCTAACCTTTTTAAGGAGATTGCGATCTGAATATTCCCTCGGCTGCACCCAATACCGAGATCGCACGGCTTTCCCCGCAATTCCCCAAGTCCCTGGCACTTTCCCAAAAATTATAAACCCCTGGTAAAAATCTATGCAAACTCCGCGAGGATACACTCAATCCTCGATCCGGTTTTTCCTCAAAAGACTGACTCAGCACGGCCCCCAAGCAAAACGATGATTTTCCAGACCCGTTAAAGACTAGACGCTCGTGAAAACTGTTAGAGTATATGTAAACTTTCGTAACTTTCGCGCCCAACCGGGTTAACCGATGACATCAGCAACTTCCCTGTTCGCGCCCGTCGAGACGGATCTGAGCATCTTGGCGGACAACCTCAAACAACTGGTCGGTGCCGGCCACCCTATCCTCAGCGCTGCCGCAGAACATTTATTTGGGGCGGGAGGGAAACGCTTGAGACCGGCAATCGTTCTTTTGGCATCGCGCGCAACGCTTGGCGATCGCGATCTTACCCCGCGCCACCGTCGCTTAGCAGAAATTGCCGAAATGATCCACACCGCCAGTCTCGTCCACGACGACGTGATTGACGAAGCGGAGTTGCGCCGCAATGTCCCCACCGTCAATAGCATCTTTGGCAACCGTATTGCCGTATTAGCAGGCGATTTTTTATTCGCTCAATCTTCTTGGTATTTAGCTAACCTCGAAAATCTCGAAGTCGTTAAACTCCTTTCTGAAGTCATTCGCGATTTTGCTGAAGGAGAAATACGCCAAGGACTCAATCGTTTCGATACCAGCTTATCGATAGAAGCTTACCTCGAAAAAAGTTATTACAAAACTGCTTCCCTAATCGCTAATAGCGCTAAATCTGCCGCTATCCTGAGCGAAACTTCCAACGAAATTGCCGAACACTTATATAGTTTTGGCCGTCACTTCGGTCTCGCTTTTCAAATTGTCGATGATATTTTAGACTTTACGGCTTCGACGGAAGTTCTGGGCAAACCGGCCGGTTCTGACTTGATTGGTGGAAATTTAACGGCTCCCGTCCTCTATGCAATGGAAGAAAATCCTTACCTGGAAGCTCCCATCGAGCGAGAATTTTCCCAAGCGGGGGATATCGAACAAGCGCTGACGATTATTCGAGAAAGTCGCGGAATCGAGCGATCGCGGGATTTAGCCGCCCACCACGCGCGCTTGGCAATGGAGGAACTGCAATATCTCAAACCTTGCGAAGCAACTCAAGCGTTAGCAGCGCTGACAGACTATCAACTCGGTCGTGCATTTTAATAGCTTTATGTAATTATCAATTATGAATTAATAACACTGAATATAAATTAAGAATTTGCCAGCGCTTCTAAATAATCAATGGCGGCTTCCAAACGCGACTCGTAGGAACTGGCAAACTGCTCGAACCAGAATCCTTCATCCGAATAAGGATCCAATTTTTTCAACCATTGCTCTGCCTTACTTTTCAAGGCTTCCCGCCGTCGCTCTCGTTGTTTTTGGGCGAGAAATTGCTCCCGTTTTTCCGTTTGTTCGCGCTCTAGCTGTGCGTCTAAATCCTGTTGTTTAAACTCCGATTTGAGTTCGCCTAAAAGTTTATCCATACGAGGATCGGCGGCACGGATTGGAGGGGGCGCGGGTTTTTGGTTTCCAAACTTCGATTTTAAATTGCCTAATAATTCATCGACTCCGCCCTGGGTTGAAGGGGTGTTTTTCTGTTGGTACTCGGCTTTCAGTTGGGCGAGTTGATTATCGGGATTGGCAGCGGGTGAGGACGAGGAAAACTCGGATTTAAGTTCGGCTAGCATTGCATCCATCCCAGAAGATTGTGGCGCATTCGGCGCAGTTTTACTCTGAAATTCAGACTTAAATTCTGACAGTAAGCTATCGAGCGCGCCAGCGGATTTATCTTCAGACATCTGGGAGCGAGGGGGTTGAGAGGGGGGTTGAACTTTCGCTTTTAATTCTGCCAAACGCGCATCGAGTTCCGATTCTCCCGGCGTTGAGGCAGGAGGGGACATTGCCTGTTGTTTTTGGGCAAATTCTGCTTGTAATTGCGCTAAAAATTCATCCATATTAATTGACAATTGATAATGGATAATTAATAACGAAGAGGAGATAATTGATAATGGACAATGGACAATGGATAACGAAGAGGAGATAATTGATAATGGACAATGGACAATGGATAACGAAGAGGAGATAATTGATAATGGACAATGGACAATGGATAACGAAGAGGTTTCAACGACTCATTAATCATAATTTAATCAATAATTGCGTTAATCAAAACTTCCGTTAACGTCATATCTTCCATATCATCCATCGTTACGGTATCGACAATATCGAACTTTGCACCGGCGCTTTGTAAGTCGTCGTCGAGAATTTTCAGGAATTTAGTTGCATCGGCATCATCGCCGACTTGAATGAAGGAGATGGCGAGTTCTTCGTCGCGATCGATCTGCCGCGATGCTTCTACGATAACGCGCATTACTGCTTTGCGATCGTCCGGTTCGCCGTCGGTGACAACCAAGATCGTTTCGCCATTGGGTTTAGTCTGTCCGGCAGCTTTGCGCCGCAGGTAATCTGCGATCGCGTCTTGGAGAACGTTAGCGAGATCGGTGCGTCCGGAGGGTTCGTTTTCGCGGAAAATTTGCGACACTTTAGTGGAGGTAACGTTATCGTAGCGCCTAAATTTACCGGAAAAGGTGTAAACGGTAATGCCATCGGGATCGAATTCTTCGCATTTACTGGCGATCGCGAGGGTCGATTCTTGCATCGCTTGCCAACGACTTCTGCCCCCCGCTTGGTCTTTAATGGACATACTGCCGCTTTTGTCAATAATCAGCGTATAATCTCTAGCCTCTAGCATTAGATTCTCCCATCTATAGCCTGCCGTTCTGAGGGCGCGCCTCGCCGTTAGCGACAAGACGGCTTAATCAACACTATAACAATTCTCAGGCGAACTTAAGCCGGGGGAGAAAGTAATGAAAATTCATCAAACTTTACAACTTTTAAGCTAGGGTCGCGCGTATCAAAACGGTAACTGCTAACCTTTCCGCGCTCGGTGTCAAAAATACTAAAAGCTGAAATTTCGTTACTGGAAAAATAAGGCAAAGGTTGACCGCTATTGTCTGTTAAGGGCGCAAGTGTCGGGACAATCGGTTTGAGTCCATTAGGGTCGCCGACTGCAATATAAGTCCCTTCTAACTCTGGCGGAATCGATCGCTGTTTCTGCCCTAAATAAGCGCCGTAGGTATTACCGACATTAGACGATTCGAGGAAGTTAACCCCGCTATTATTAACGAAACGATTCCAAACATGAGAATGACCGTAATAAACCAGTTGAACGCCTGCGGAATTTAATAACGGTTCGAGGTCGCGAATAATATAATCGTTTTCAATCGGATAGTGATAGCGAACGGATTGAACTTTTTTGTCCGGCGTATATTCGATAATGGGAACGGGATCGGTGTAGGGCGGAACGATATTATCGCCCAAAGTATGCGCGGGATGGTGAAACATAACGATTTTATATTTCGCCTGCTTGAATTCGGGACTATTCAGTTCTTGTTGAAGCCATTTGTATTGCTCGCTGTCTTTCGCAATCGGCTCAAAAATATGCTGTCCGTAGCCCCAATCTTCCATCCGATTCAAATGGTTTTTTCCTTCGCAGTAGCGCCCGCGTAACTCGCATTTTAAATCCGGCGATCGCCAAATATTCGTTACGAATAAGGAAATCAGGCGAATATCGCCAAATGTTACCGCGTAGTATTTTTCGCCGCCGGACTGACTTTCAGGAAGGGTGAAAATCTCTTCGTAGGTATCGCTATTAAAAGAATTCGCTTTAATCCAAGCTTGTTCGACTTCAGGAGTGCGGTGTGGATTGATTTTAGCAGCAGCAAGCTGGTATCGTTGCGCGGCAACCGAACGAGGGATAGAATCGCTAAACTGCTCGTTTAACCCTTGCGTTGTCGAGTAGCGCCCCATGACTTCATGGTTGCCGATCGCGGAATAGAATGGAGTCGATTGCAACAATGCACCGCCTCGATAAACCGTCGTTTTGCCGTTAAATTCGAGCTTATAGCGCGCTCGCCCTTGCAAAGCGGGAAAAAAAGCCCCACCGCGAGCATCATCAAACCATTCCGACGCGCGATCGGGAATATTGACCAAATCTCCCGCCATAAAGATAGCATCCACCTGCCCGACCGTTTCCGCCACCTTTTGAAAATTTGCCGCCACCATCGGCATCAATTGATGGTCGGAGGTGAGTAAAATTTTTAAAGGCGTTCCCGCTTTTGGTTTAGCGGCGAGGGTAAACGAATTGCTGCGGAAGATTTCACCGTTTTCGCGCGTACTCGAAACGCGATAGGGAAGGCGTTGTCCCGCCGACAGTCCGCTAACCTGCGCTTCGTGTCGCCAAATCGGACGCGAAACGGGTTCCGAGGCGATATTCTTCATCCCCTCGCGCCTCGATTTTTCGTCTTCGCGAGCGTGCGTTAGCTGCGTTGTTGTCGCCGTAACTTCTTGTTTAAATCCGCGTCCGAAAGCAACTGCATGACGAACGCCGGGAAACTCAGTAAACCACACGACGCGAACGGAATCTTCGGTCGGTAACTGAAGAAAGGGATCGCTGAGGAGTCCTGCATCTGTTGCAAGCTGACCGGTTGCGCGAGTCGAGGAAGCCACGAACGCTGCCGCAATCGCAAGCAGAAGCATAATAATCCCTTGAAACCGGCGATCGCGAATTTTCATCCTTTCTACGAATGAGGATGCGTTCCCTTCAGCTTATCCACCACCCAATCGAATGTCGATAAAACTTGCTCTCGCGTCGAATCATCAGCGACCGTCGAAATTTGAAAATTCGGCAAGCGCCGTTCCATCGGATTCGTCGGTAAAGCTAAACCGATCGAACTCATTTTCGCGATCAATTCGTACCACTCATTTTCGCTATCAAAAGGGGGCAAATTTGCATAGACATCCGAAACAATTTGTAAGGTTCCGTCAATCCCGACAAAAAAGAGTTCTGCTGCTTTTTTCTGAGCTTTAAACTTAACCGCGAAACCGCCGTAAGAATCCCCCGTCGCCCAATAAGTTTGAATCAAGGGAGCATAATCGATTGCCCATTGATAAATTTCTTGAACGAACGTCGCTTCATCTTCGCCATAACGCGCTTCGTATTCGCTCAAGAACGAGCGATCGTTCCACTGTCGTCGTTCGCGCGCCGTACTCGACTTTTTATACAAAGCTTCAGCGGTTTGACCGATGACATTAGAAGCTAGGGTTTTCATCCCGTCGTCGCTGATATATTGCTTAATTTCAACCGCCAGAACTTCCGCCGGATCCATTTGTTTGTTGAGAAATTCAACCACCCGTTGTAATTCTGCGGTAACGGAATCGGACACAAAAATCAGTCGAACTTTCCCAGCTTGTAAGTTCGTTTTAACCTGCTGCCAGAATTGCTCCTCATCGGCATTACTGCCGAGAAATTCTTCAAAAACTTGTTCGGGATCTCGGTTAGCGCTGCGACAGTTGGCTTCAAATTGCGCCAAAATCGACTCGACAGGCCAAGATAAAACTGCATTAGCTGCGCAGTCAAGCATTTGACCGAGCCTATCCTTTCGCGTCCGGTCATCATTGCTGTAACGAACATCCACAAAGGTGGGGATGGCTTGTTGGTCGAGGAAAAGGCGTTCGAGAGACCACTGTTGCCCTTCTAAATCTTCATTAACAGCCGTGAGAGAGCGCTTGACTAAAAGCCAGTGACGCTGGCGATTATTCGTCTGCACCGCTGCAAGCAGATTGGGATATTTATCGAGGAGATCTTGTAAAAGCGTTTCCGAATCGTAGGGTTTTTCGTTCATTTCGACCAAATGGTCGTCTTCTTGAATGAGATAGATACCGCCGCTCACGCTTGATTCCCCCTTTGGTTGCCGTCCATATATCGATTATCTTGCAAGCTAATCTCCGTTCCTAGTTATATTTTCCCTGAAACACTCGCTCGGCGGGGCCGGTCATATAAACCCGCTGCGTCTCCTCCGACCAGTGTAACTCGAGGGGGCCGCCGGGAAGTTCGACGGTGCAGGCGCGATCGCACCGTCCGTTTAATACGCCCGCCACAACGGAGGCACAAGCCCCCGTCCCGCAGGCGAGAGTAATCCCGGCCCCCCGTTCCCAAACGCGCATTTTCAGGTAATCCGATTTCACCACTTCGATAAACTCGGTATTGGTACGCTGGGGGAAGACGGGATGATGCTCGAATTTCGGCCCGATGCTTTCTAAGGGGATTTGGGCGACATTATCAACAAAAGTAATACAGTGCGGGTTGCCCATGCTGACGCAAGTTACTTGCCAAGTTTTTCCTTCGACTTCGAGGGGACAGTCGATCGCTTTTTCGTCGGCGGCGGCGAGGGTGGTAGGAATCTCAGCGGCTAGCAGTTGGGGCAGTCCCATATCGACGGTAACGCGCCCGTTCGCCTCTAGGGTGGGGCGGATTTCGCCAGCGAGGGTATGAATGCGGTATTGTTTGCCGACGATTTCGCTGCCTTCGAGTTCGGCGAGGAAGCGCGCCAGACAGCGAATGCCGTTGCCGCACATTTCCGGTTCCGAGCCATCGCTGTTGTAGATCCGCATGGTGTAATCGGTTCCGTCTTGTCCGGGGAGAGCAAAAATTACCCCATCCGCGCCGATCCCAAAATGGCGATCGCACATTTTAGCGGCTTGTTCGGGGGTTAAAATCGGCTCGGAGCGATGGCGATTATCGATTAAGATGAAGTCATTGCCCAGACCGTGATATTTACTAAACTCAACGCTCATAGAAAATCTGCAACAGAATAGAAGTTTATGAATGAAGCTGATACGGGATTGCCAAATTTTCGCCAAGTTCAAGGGTTTATTAAGGAGAACCAAGCGGTCGAGCTTAAGCTGCTGACGGGCGACCTGATTTCCGGTCGGGTGTTTTGGCAAGATTTACATTGCATTTGCGTGCGCGATGAGTCCGAGCAGTTAGTGACGATTTGGCGACACGCGATCGCCTATCTCAAGTTGAAAAATTAATTCCTGAAATCCGCGTTCGAGGTGCGTCTTTGTTATTGTACCCCCGAGTTCGTTCGATTGAGTCTGTAAGACAATAGAGTTTCGATGACCTCTTATTTTTCCCTTCCCCTCAAACTGACGAGCGCTGCGGTTGCTGGTTTCACCCTCGCCGCTTCACCCGCTTTAGCGCTAGAAGTCACGGTTAACCCCACGAATCCTCGCCTCGGCGATACGATTTCAACGGTTATCCAACTCGAGGATTCCGCCTCGCCCCCAACGGTAACGTTGAACGGTCAATCCTACGCCGCCTTCCAAATCGGCGGCAATCGCTATCGCGCCCTTCTACCCACGACTCCCCTCGACCGTCCCGGTTCGCGATCGGTGCAGGTTGAAGGAGATGGGCAAACGCGCAATCTGAATTTGCAATTGCGCGATCGCGATTTTGCCGTACAGCGGATTCGCGTTGCGGGCGGCGGCGACAATGCTACGGAAATGGAGTTGGCGCGGGTAGCAGCGTTTAAAGCGCTGGTTACGCCAGAGAAGTTTTGGAGCGGTCCTTTTCTCAAACCGACTTCGGGTTCGGTTTCGACGGAGTTTGGGGTACGCCGTTACTATAATGGCGTATTCGCGCAGGATTATTACCATCGCGGCGTGGATTATGCGGCGAGTACCGGAACGCCGGTGATTGCGCCAGCGGGCGGGCGAGTTGCTTTAGTGGGGCGCGAGTCTGAGGGGTTTCGCTTGCATGGAAATGTAGTGGGAATCGACCACGGACAGGGCGTGGTTAGTATTTTCCTTCATCTGAGTCGGATTAATGTTAAGGAAGGCGATGTCGTGCGTGCGGGGCAGCAAATCGGGGCAGTTGGCTCGACGGGGGCGGCAACCGGGCCGCATTTGCATTGGGGGCTATATGTGAATGGGAGCGCGATCGATCCGGTTCCTTGGCGCTATACAGGAATTGAGTGATTGACGCAGGTTTGAAGCATTGAGGGTCGATTATACGGCTACTTTTCTTCTAGGAAAGTGAATTAATTTAAATCCGTATATTCAACATGGAACGCGATCTTTCCGGAGTTCGAGCCGACCGAAATGGAGAAGTCAGATGATGTTAATCCAACAGATGATGGGGGAATTATTAATCTATTTCAGAAGATAAATTTGCTGAAGTTTTGACAGAGCTTACTCGGATGGCATTTTTAAAAACTCCCACTAGAATTTGATTGTGCGGTTTAAAACTGGCTCTGCTGAAATCTCAGCTTAATAAGTACATTTATATCATCTCAGTAGGAAGGGGCAGGGAGAAATCCTAAGTATTCTTGCTTTTTTTGCCTTCTCCACCGGAGAGATTATCATAGAGCCATTAGCCAACTAGATTCACTATTGAGAACAGGTAATGTAAAGCAATGAGTATTGAAGAAATTGTGGAACAAGCATTGCAGGACGGCTATCTTACTCCAACGATGGAAGCGGAAGTGGGTCGCATCTGCGATACGGCTTCGGAGTTAACAATTGAAGAGTATATGGCGCTCGATCGCTTGATGGGATCGCTGCTGACCGGAGAAGTGGTAGCTGTTCCGCGCAAACAATTTATTAACGTGATGGAAGAGTTGGTGCTGAGCGAATCAATTACGCGCGTTGCCGAGATCGAAGCGACTAGCGATAGCGTTTTGGATGTCGGCGATATTGCGGCCTACGCCCTCAACCGCTTGCCGCCCCTTTATGCAACCACCGAGGAAGGCGCGAGTTTCCAACGCAGCAAAGCCAAACAAGAACTTCAGGAGTTGATCGACCAGCAAATTGATGAAGCCATCTCGCGCAACCTCGATCGCCCCGATGTTAATGTCGGTAAAGAACCAATTAAAGCTAACCTGAAACCCTCAAACGTGGAAACGCTCAAGCAAGTTAGCAGCTTGTTGCAATCGTATGCCCCTAATTTTGAGGGACAAACAACCTCAAATTAACAGTAATTTCGAGTAAGCGGTTCATTCTCGCATCCCTACAGCAAGACTCCCTGAAATCCCTGTTGTAGCAATCGAGCCAGTGGGCGGTATAGTAAGCCTCAGAGCCGGTTGTGGCTGAAGTTAGAAATCGTCGCTCGCCCTTGAAGGCAACCCGGACGAAGGACTGGAACTTTTCCGGAAGTGCAGCAGTCATTTCGGAAGGAGGATAAAAGTCGTGCCTTCAAGCGAGTTATGAATCAATCAATTTCTGCTGCACCCTGGTCAACTGGTAAGGGCCAAGCCATCAGCCCCTCTCTTCCCGAAGTCGTGGTGTCCCCTCCCGATAAACTGCCGAACTACGATTTGATTTTGCGCTGTCAGGAAGGCCTCAGACCTGACCGCGCAGCTTTTGCTGAGTTGCTGCGTCGTTACAATCCTCACGTCGAGAAGATTCTCTATCATTTAGCGCCGGATTGGCAAGATCGCGCCGACCTCACGCAGGAAGTTTGGATTCGCGTTTACCGCAATGTTAAGCGCTTGCAAGAACCGGCGAAGTTTAAGGGGTGGTTGAGTCGCATTGCGACTAACTTGTTTTATGACGAACTGCGCAAGCGCAAGCGCGTTGCGCCGCCGCTGTCGCTCGATGCGCCCCGCACGATGGATGACGGCGAGATGAGTTGGGAAATTGCCGCAGATGCCCCGAGTCCGGAAGATAGCCTAGCGACGCGAGAGTTTTACGAAAAGCTGCAAGGTGCGATCGCGGAATTGCCGGAAGCCTTTCGCACGACGATTATCCTCCGAGAAATTCAAGGCTTAGCTTACGAGGAAATTGCAGAAATTACCGGCGTTTCCCTCGGAACGGTTAAATCGCGAATTGCCCGGGCAAGAACTCGACTGCAATCGGAACTTCAGCCGTATCTCGACGGTCAGTAATTTCCGAAGTGATAATGTTAAAATTCCCAAAGCGATGGCTCGAGCGAAATATCGAGCGTGCAATCTATCAAACACTATCCTCGTCAGGGTGCTGCGAGGTACGCAAGATTGAAGGTGATGTACTATGAGTTCTCAATTCAACTTTAACACTCGAAAATCCATGCCCTCGGCGACGGATAAAATGATGACTCTCGATAGCTCTGGACGCGATCGCTTCGAGCTACTCAGCGCGTACCTCGACGGCGAAGCAACGGCAGCGGAACGCCAGCAAGTCCAGCATTGGTTAGATCGCGATCCGGAAGTTCAACAACTTTACCGCAGACTGCTCGCTCTGCGCCGAGGATTTCAAACGCTCCCAACTCCGGTTCCCGCGCAATCGAGCGACGAAATCGCGCGCGGGGTGTTCCAACGCCTTCGCAAACGCCAACTCAAGCGTACAGCCGTTTTGGGCGGCGGCGCGATCGCGGCGGTTCTTGTGGGGACGCTCTCGAGCTTGCTCTCGAGCGGACAAACCCCGGGCCTAAAATTTGCCGAATCTAACCCATCGCTCTACACCGCTGCGATTTCTTCCTCTCCGATTGACGGCGAAATGTTGAAGATTGCGATCGATCGCCCCGTGGTGGAAATTCCTAAAGCTGCCGTCTCCACAGACCTTAAGAAGACCGAGCCTTAGAAGTTTATCCGCAGCACGATTTGAATAATTTGTCAAGGGCAAGCGAGAAAAATCGACCCATTCTCCTTGCCCGATTTTATTAGGTCAGGGAACAAGGTGGGAGCGCAACGACATCGTAATTGCCAAAAATCTTGAGCGGGGTGGCATATTCGGCGAGTTCGGCGAGGGCGGCTTGGATGTGAGGTTGCGTTGCATCCACCTCGAGGTCGATGAAAAAGATATACTCGCCCAAGAGTCGTTTCGTCGGGCGCGACTCGATGCGACTCATATTAATGCTGCGTTTGGCAAAGATTTGTAGGGGTTTAACCAGCGCGCCCGGTACATTCGCCGCCGTGCCGAAAGCGAGGGAAATGTGACTGCCGCCCGTGCTGGGTTGCAAGCCAACCACCCAAAAGCGCGTGCAATTGCCGGGAAAATCGCTAATATCGCCCGCTAGGATGGGAAGTTCGTAGAGATGGGCAGCGCGAGGGGAAGCAATGGCAGCCGCCGTCAAATCGCGATCGAGGTAGTCCAGCGCTTCCGTCGTCGAATTCATCGCCACTAACTGCGCTTGCGGCAAACTGCGTTCCAACCACCTTTGGCATTGCGCGATCGCTTGCGGATGGGAATACACCTTCGCAATCGCCTCCAAAGACTCCGCGCGCGACAGAAGAACGTGAGCGATCGGCAAAATCAACGCCTGCTGAATTTGCAACCCATCCAACTCCCAAAACAAATCCAGCGAGATCGCCACGCTACCGCCGATGGAATTTTCGATCGGCACAATCGCGAGATCTGCTTCCCCTTGCGCCACGCTGCGTAACGTTCGCGCAATATCCGGGTAAGGACAAAGCAAAACCTCCTCGCCAGGATTTGCCTCGCTATAAGCCAAAGCAGCCGCTTCTGAATTTGTACCCGGTGGCCCCAGGTAAGCCAAAGAAATCCCCATCGCTTCTGTTGCAGGTTACATCTTTCTAGATTAGCCCTTTGAGAGCAGATTGCTTAGCGATCGGGGTAATACCCATTCAAAATTAAAAATTAAAAATTAAAAATGAAGAAACCTAGATAGATTAGGGGTTTCAGCCTCAAGATGTGTCGTCCGAACTCGGAGAATTGGTATAAGGTGGTTAGGCGATCGCTAGATTTGCCTAAAAAGGTAGATTTTCGCCCGCCGTAACGCACCGATTTAAAGCCCTACTCTCCTCAATTCTCGCTGAATATAATGAGATTATGGTGCGTTACGCTTCGCTAACACACCCTACATAGCCCTTGGGTAGGGTGTGTTAGGCATTAGCGAGATTGGGCTAAAAAAGGTAGATTTTCGCCCGCCGTAACGCACCGACTTAAAACCCTACTCTCCTCAATTCTTGCTGAATATAATGAGATTATGGTGCGTTACGCTTCGCTAACACACCCTACATAGCCCTTGGGTAGGGTGCGTTAGGCATTAGCGAGATTGGGCTAAAAAAGGCAGAAATCAAAGGCTCCGAGCATTGTCCATTGTCAATTATCCGAGACGTTATCCATTGTCAATTGTCAATTATCAATTAAATGAACCCTTCCCGCCTCATTAAAATTAGTCGATACTTGAGCAAACACTTGCGCCATCAACCGGAACGCTTGGGATTAACGCTAGCGGCGGGGGGATGGGTTGAAGTGGATAAATTATTAGCAGCGTGTAATGAAAATCAGTTTCCTTTAACGCGCGCCGAACTCGAAGAAGTCGTAGCAAAAAATGACAAACAACGTTTTTCTTTCGATGAAACAAAGACTTTAATTCGCGCTAACCAAGGACATAGCGTTGAAGTTGACCTTCAACTCAAAGCGCAAATTCCACCCGATATTTTGTACCACGGAACGCCCAAACAAACCGTTCCGCTGATTTTTGAATCGGGTTTAAAAAAGATGGCAAGACATCACGTTCATCTCTCGTCAGACATTGCAACGGCGATAAAAGTGGGCGCGCGGCGGGGCTATCCGGTAGTATTCGCGATCGATGCTGCTACCATGCAGAAAGAAGGTTTTATCTTTTATTGTTCCGATAATGGCGTGTGGTTAGTCGATAGCGTTCCGACGCAATATCTTAAACCCATTCCGTTCTAGAAATAGTAGGTTGCGGTTCAGTTAAAACATCTTTAAATTAGGTAATACAAACCCCCTCCCCTCTCCCCATCCTGCATGACGCAACAGTTCTTGGGTAGGGTGCGTTAGGCGTTAGCTAGATTGGGCAAAAAAGGCAGATTTTTCGGCACGCCGTAACGCACCGACTTAAAGCCCTGCTCTCCTCAATTCTTGCTGAATAGAATGAGATTACGGTGCGTTACGCTGTTGCTAACACACCCTACTTGGTTCTTGGGTAGGGTGCGTTAGGCGCTCCCCAGATTGGGCAAAAAAGATAGATTTTCGGTAACGAGATTACCGAACAGTCGCCGCGCTCCTACTTTTAGAAATAATACAAGCTCAGTTAAATTAATGAAGGGTTACAGTTCGCTAACGTACCCTTTTTTTATGAGACTTAAAAGCAGTGGAGACGTTACAGATCGTGTCTTTACCGGAAATATAGGGGGCAAAGGCTGCGAGTACCATTTTTTTACTATGGAGCGATTAAAATTCTGCCTTCTCTCGCGCTAAAAATAATTAATATTTGCTTTACAAGTCGCCTTGAACTATGTTGAAATTATTAGAGCATCTTCAAGAAATTTTACAGGCTTAATGAAGAGAAAATTCGAGGACTTGTTGTCTGATTTCGTTTGGCCGTGGTGGTTTCCCTATCCGAGTTCGTGGCTGAGGACGGCGCTTTTAGTTCCTCTTGCCTTTCCTTTCAATGTTTTGATTCTTTCTGGAATTGTTGGCATTTTTATTTCTGCTTCCGAACAAAATTGGGCTATTTTAGTATTTTCTATCATTGCGGGACTTATTTTGCCGACTCTTATCTTGTCCTTATAATTCTCGCCCAAATCCTCCCGCTAGAACAATAGATCCCATTAATTTAGAATTAGCAAAATTGCGAGGCGATATGGGGCTAACTTCTGTCAGTAAACCTCAAGGCAAACGCATTTATAAACAACCTTCCGCGCGATCGCACTCCTTCCCCTTAAGATACCTACAACTTCCCGCGTTTATTTTAACGGGATTAGGCATCGCGCTGGCGTTCTATTTCGGGGTAAAACACTTGCCGCTCGCCCCACAAACTGAAACATTTCTTCCTACCGTAACCCCTTCTTTAAGCGCGCCAATTGTTCAGTCCGATCCCTTTGCAGAAGCCGTTAAAAGTGCTACAACAGCCGCTCAACTCGCCCAAGTTGCTAAAACCTCTTCCGATTGGCAGCTTGTCGCTCAACAGTGGCAAACAGCCGCAACTTTAATGAATAGCGTACCTTCCGATCGCGTTCAATTCAACCTCGCCCGTCAAAAAGCTGTAGAGTACGAAAAAAACTTTCAATACGCTCGGAAAAATGCCGAAAAGTAGAGATGAATGGTTCTTTAGTGACTATTTATCAATTTTTTATTCTGTCCTGTAGGGACGTTATATATAACGTCCCTACAGAGTATCGATCGCATTTTACCGGCGATCGAGTTGTCGCAATAAGGTTTCGGCATGGGCTGCCCATTCTGCATTACCGCGATCGCGGTACAAATCTCTGGCATACTGTAAAACCCGTCGCGCTTCTTCGGGACGATTGTCGCTCAAAAATACCAATCCCGCACCGTAATAAGCGTTGGGATAGTTGGGATTGGCGGCACTAGAACGGCGAAAGGCATCAAGGGATGCTTCGCGATCGCCCCGATTGAATAAAATAATCCCTAAGTTATACAGCGCTTCTTCGTACTGAGGGTTAATGCGAATCGCTTGTTCTAGCCGTTCTCGGGCGGCTTCGAGTTGGTTGCGTTGCAGGTGGATAAGCGCGAGGTGATAGGCGGGTTCGGGGGCGTTAGGGCTGAGGGAAATCGCGCGGTTGAAGCTTTGTTCCGCCCCCTCGAGTTCGCCGAGATCTTTCAGCACTAAACCGAGGTTATAATGGGCAACTCCGAGCTTAGGATCGATCGCGACGGCACGCTGCAAATAGTCTTTGGCAAGCTGCAAATTCTGTCCTTCGTAGAGTGCCGCGCCGAGGTTGGCGTAAGCGAGGGAAAAATTAGGATCGGCTTGAACCGCTTTGTAAAAGGCATCGGCGGCAGGTTGCAAGGCTCCTTGTTGTCGCAGCGCGAGTCCGAGGTTATAGTAAGCGGGGGCGAGACTGGGATCGAGTCGGGCGGCTTCGGTAAAAAAGGCGATCGCATCTTGTACCTGACCTTGGCTGATCCGTTGCAAACCTGCATTCAAATACTCTACAGCTTGCGGTTGCGTAGGCGTGAGAACGGGTAAAGATTGCGAACCGCTGGGACTGCCTAACCCCAAACTCGCGATCGCAACGCCCAGCCCTAGCATTTGTCCCAATTTTAGTCGCATATTGTTGCGTTTATTCATAAAAATTATCAAGAATTGATAGTTAGAAATCTTCCTTCATCGAACGATCCCAAGGTCTTAAAAGAAGTTGCAATTCTGCTCCCGCAACCCTCCAAACGCGGTACTCTCAAAAAAGATTCGGACTGAAGAGTTGCTGGCCGGGAATCCCGTCAATTGTGCGGCTCTTCACCCGCCCATTCAATTTTGGGGGAAAATTTTATGAACGAAAAAGTAGTATCGGGGACTCGCAATGTTGCCATTGTCGGTCCCTACTCCAGTGGTAAAACAACCCTGCTTGAAAGTATTTTATTCGTGACGGGCGCAATCACGCGCAAGGGCAGCATTAAAGACGGCAACACCGTCGGCGATAGCAGCCAAGAAGCACGCGATCGCGGCACGAGTGTTGAAGTCTCCGCCGCCAGCACCCTACTCGACGATATTCGCCTCACCTTCCTCGACTGTCCCGGTTCGGTGGAATTTGCCCAAGAAACCGACAATGCCCTCGTTGGGGCGGGTGCAGCCATTGTCGTTTGCGAACCCGTCATCGATCGCGTCCTCACCCTCGCGCCCCTTTTTAAATTCCTCGACGACTGGGAAATCCCGCATCTCGTCTTTATTAATAAGATGGATCGCGCCAACACCCAAGTCGAATTTATGGACGTTCTGCACGCGCTTAAATCCGTCTCCAGTCGTCCCCTCGTTCCTCACCAATATCCCATCCGTCAGGGCGAAGACTTAGTTGGCTACATCGATTTAGTCAGCGAACAAGCCTATCATTATCATGCTGGCAGTCCCGCCGATCCCGTTCCCCTCCCCGAAGACTTGAGAGAGGAAGAAAAGCTCGCACGGGAGGAAATGCTAGAAACCCTCTCCGAATTTGACGACCATTTATTAGAAGAACTGCTTGAAGAAATCGAACCGCCCCAAGAAGAAATTCTCCAAGATATTCGACAAGATTTAAGCGCGGACTTAATCGTTCCCGTCTTTTTTGGCATCGCCGAACAAGACTACGGCGTGCGCCCACTCCTCGATGCGCTGATTAAAGAAGCACCCGAACCTAGCGTTACTGCCGAACGACGCGGTTTAGAAGCGGGGGCGAACGGCGAGCAAACTTTAGTACAGATTTTAAAAACCTACAATGTTTCCCAAGGCGGAAAACTTTCCCTGGCGCGGGTTTGGCAGGGCGAACTCACCGACGGTATGACGCTCAACGGCGTGCGCGCGGGCGGATTGTATCGCTTGATGGGGCAGCAGCAAGAACCGATTCAAAAAGCCTCTGTGGGGGATATTATCGCGATCGGGCGTTTGGAAGGGATTAAAACCGGGCAAACAATTAGTAATATGCCCGATAAAGCTAAAGAATTGCCGAAGGCGGAACTTTTAGAACCCGTTTACGCCCTAGCAATTGTTCCGGAAAACCGCAAAGATGAAGTTAAACTGAGTGGCGCGCTGGGCAAATTGCTGGAAGAAGATCCCGCCCTGCACTGGGAACAGCACGGCGATACGCGCGAGATTATTTTGTGGGGACAAGGCGAAATTCACTTGCAAGTCGCGCTCGATCGCCTGCGCCGCAAGTACAATCTCCCCATGACCACTCATTTGCCCCAAGTTCCTTATAAAGAAACGATTCGCAACGGCACGAACTCCCACGGGCGCTACAAACACCAAAGCGGCGGACACGGAGCTTTTGGGGATGTTTATTTAGATATTAAACCGCGCGATCGCGGTACGGGTTTCTTCTTCCACGAAACCATCGTCGGCGGTGTCGTTCCCAAACAGTACATTCCCGGCGTAGAAATGGGCGTGCGCGAATATCTCGATCGCGGGCCGTTGGGTTTCCCCGTCGTCGATGTCGATGTTACCTTAACCAACGGATCGTACCACTCCGTCGATAGCTCCGAGCAAGCGTTCAAACAAGCCGCGCGCATTGCCATGAACGAAGGAATGCCCAAATGCAAACCGATTTTGCTCGAGCCGGTTTTAACGGTTGAAGTTTGCGCGCCAACCGAATTTACCTCAAAAGTCTTGCAACTTTCGAGCGGACATCGGGGACAAATTCTCGGTTACGAAGGTATTTCTGATTGGAAAGGATGGGATCGCACCACGGCTTATTTACCCCAAGCAGAGATGCAAAACTTTATTGTCGAGTTGCGCTCTTTGACGATGGGTGTAGGCTTCTTTAAGTGGCAATACGACCACCTCCAAGAAGTTCCCGATAAGCTTGCTGAAAACGTCGTTGCCTCTCGCAAGGATTCTTAAGTTCGGCACTTCAGCGCGATCGGTTATCAACAATCTCTTAGGGTGCATCTGGTTAATACTCCTGGTGGGAGTCGAACCCACAAATTGAAAGACAGGTTTTAAAGCTGCTGCGTCTGCCAATTCCGCCACAGGAGCGAGGTTGAGCGTTGGATTCGCGATCGGAGATAACCCCAATTTGCGAATCCGACATTTCGACCAATACTCCCGGTGAGACTCGAACTCACAACCTGCTAATTTTGAGTTAGCCGCCTCTTCCGATTGGGCCACAGGAGCATACTGGGAAGGAAGGAATCGAACCTTCAACCGCTTGCTTCAAAGGCAAGTCGCTTTACCTATTTGCGTACTTCCCATTGGCTGCCGGAGTAGGACTCGAACCTACAAAACTCCTGTTTCAGAGACAGGCGACGTTACCAATTTGTCTATCCGGCAATCAAGATTTTTGAACTGCCCCAGTGGGAGTCGAACCCACAACCGCGCGGTTAACAGCCGCTCGCTCTGCCATTGAGCTACAGGGCAACGTTCAGCCCCCCAAGTCAGAATCGAACTGACGACCTCCTGTTCTTCAGACAGGCGCTACTACCGACTGAGCTATCGGGGGAAATTCTAAGCAATACTTGGGAATAAGCCAGCGAAATTAATCACTATTCACTCTTCCCTAAAAAGGCGGAGAGAGGGGGATTTGAACCCCCGTTGGATGAATTAAATCCAATCGATCTTTCGAGGATCGCGCCTTTAGCCGCTCGGCCATCTCTCCATTCACAAATAAGGCGGAGAGAGAGGGATTTGAACCCCCGTTGGATGAATTAAATCCAATCGATCTTTCAAGGATCGCGCCTTCAGCCGCTCGGCCATCTCTCCATTCACAAATAACGTCTGATGTGCATTATCCAAAAGTCTTGATTTCCCTCACCCCTAGCCCCTCTCCCAATCGGTGGGAGAGGGGAGAAAGAACAGTAATATCTATCTTTCTGGCTTCTAATTCACATTAGGCGTAAATAAGGCGGAGAGAGGGGGATTTGAACCCCCGTTGGATCGATTAAATCCAATCGATCTTTCCAAGATCGCGCCTTTAGCCGCTCGGCCATCTCTCCCCTTAACGAGAACGGAAGGACTCGAACCTTCACTTCCCAGTTTCGTAGACTGATGTGTTATCCAGTTACACCACGCTCTCATTTTTTTGAAGCATAAATTGTCGATTTTGAATCATCGAAGATTCGCGCTTCAATTATTCCCTAAAAAGGCGGAGAGGGAGGGATTTGAACCCTCGACGGGTGACTAAACCCGCTTCCTCTTAGCAGGAGGATGCCTTAAGCCGCTCGGCCACCTCTCCGAGTTTGAATGTGCGGGAGGGAAACAGCCCGCAATGGGTTGGGAGGGACTCGAACCCCCACGCGCCGATAAGCAACTGATTTACAGTCAGCCTCCTTCACCAATTTGGATACCAACCCTTGAGTTAAACTTTTGAGTTTGTCTCAGTTAATTCATGATTGTTAATTGTTAACTGCTCGCGACTAACTGAAAAGGTAGGCCGCCGGGGAATCGAACCCCGATAATGCCGCTTAAAAGGCGGCTGCATACCCATTCTGCCAACGACCCAAGATGGGAGATGCCCCAGTCGAGAATTGCTCGCAACCGTGCCACTCTTACGAGTAGTTCTCGACTTTTCGGTGCAGGGCATCGTAACAGTGCCGACGGGATTTGAACCCGCAGTTCGCCAGAGTGAAAATCTGGTGGCTTATCCGAGTTTGCCTACGGCACTTTAGCGCTTAAAGATCGAGAATTCAAGATGCAATAATTGGGACAATTTAGGGAATTGAAATTAGGACATTGGGTAGGGTGGGCAGCGCCCACCAGCCAATACTTTTATGCGCTTAGAAACGTACTTTCACGTTTCAAGTAGCGCTATAGCTGATAGAAGTTGTACCGTACAAGTTGAGGAAGCTTCTGTTTTATACAGCCCCCCTGTTTGGCGGAGGCTGTCGGAGTCGAACCGATTAACCTTGCGGTTAATTACCCTTGTTTGTAAGCTTCGCGAGTTAGGATACGGTACTTTACAATCAATCAATTCAATGGCGCGGAGACTAGGACTCGAACCCAGATCGACGGTTTTGGAGACCGCAGTGTTAGCCTTTACACTATCTCCACTTATGTGAGTAGCAGCGACGGGAGTCGAACCCATATGGACTTGGTTATGAGCCAAGCGCTTTACCGTTAAGCTACGCTGCGATGAAAAGCTGAATTTTTCAGCTTGCATGAGTCAGTTTCGGAATCGTTGCAACAACGAGGCTGACGAGGCTCGAACTCGCGATCCTCCTGTTCGACAGACAGGCGCTCTAACCATCTGAGCTACAGCCCCAAGAAGGTTGCAACAATCCCTTAATTCTGCGGATGGAAGGGGTTAACTCGGCGGGTTTGTCGTCCGAATAAGTCGCGTTGTTGCTAGCGGGAGGGCATAGCAGTGCTATGCTCCGACTGGCATCCTTTCAACCTGTACTACAATTTCGATCGCAACTTCGAGCTTTGTAGTATGATGGCTTCGGGGAGTGAATGCGGCTTATCAGTCAACGCCTTCCTTTCTACAGGGTTTGTAAAAGATGTATTACTTATTGGGTTGTCAAGGTTCGTCGGGTGGAGGGGGTTAGCTGTTGTTGTGGCTTTCCCGCTTGCCCTACATTAATACTACAAACATATTACAAAAACGTCAAGGGGTTAGACAGAGTTTTTTTGAAAAAAGTCTGAAAAGCTTATCGTCTAAAGCTTGGAAAGATTCGCTCCCCTAGGGAATTAGACTAATCGGCGCTAAGGCGCTCTGGGTTTGTGGGTCTGGGAGTTCAACTTGTAACACGACTGCTGTCATGTCGTCGCCGTGACGGTTGCTCGAACCGACAAACTGTTGAATTCGATTGAAGAGAGCATCAAGAATGGCTTGCGGTTTATCGCCTTGCTGACAAGCGAGGGAAAAGGCTAGGGCGAGGTTTTCTTCGTCGAAGCGATCGCCGTTTGCATTCGCGGCATCGGTCAACCCATCGGTATAGTAGAGAATCGTATCCCCCGGTTCTAATTGAATTTTGGCATCTTCGTACTCCGAATCGACTTCTAAACCGATCAGCATTCCTAAAGTATCGAGGCGTTCGAGCTTGCCAGTTGCAGCTTGCCACAATAGGGGGGGATTGTGAGCGGCGTTGCTATAAGAAAGGACGCGCGTGAGCGGATCGTATTCCGAATAAAAGAGGGTGACAAATCGATGGGAGGTGTCGAGATCGGGGTGCATCACCTGATTGAGATGTTGCAGGATGCGGGCAGGGGAGTGTCGGTTGAGAACTTCCGCGCGCAGCATTCCCCGCGTCATTGTCATGATTAATCCGGCGGGAACGCCTTTCCCCATCACATCGCCAATGACGATACTCCACGGAATAAAGGCTGCGGTACGAAGGGGGTTTTCTTCTGAGGGACGGCGTGCGGGATGGGGGTGGGTGGGGATAAAGTCGTAGTAGTCGCCGCCGATGCGATTGGCGGTTTTAAAGGCTGCTGCTAAGCTCGCTCCTTCGATTTCGGGGCATTGGTTGGGGAGTAGGTGTCCTTGAATTTCCGAGGCGATTTCCAGTTCGCGATCGATCCGTTCTTTTTGGCGCAGTTCGTTAGTGAGTTCGTGGTGGGAGATAGCAACGGCGGTTTGATCGGCGACCAGTTGCACGAGTCGCTGGCGCGTTACCGTCCAGGTATAGTCCGGCGCGCTGCTGAAAACATAAATTCGCCCTCGCTCTTGACTTTTTACCGGGATTGGTGTAGAGAATAACTTGACTTCGGGGTCGAGAAATTGCTTGACTTGCTCGTCAAGGGGAGTTTTGATGACGGGGAGCGCGGGAGAATCGGGACTACTGCTTGCTACGCGCGCTGCGTTGCGATCGCTTTGCTGCATGGCGCGCTCGATCGCGGTACGGATATTTTGACAAGCATACCCTTCTTGGCAGTGAATTTGCGACAAACTCGGCTGGCCGTTGGCTTTAAATAAAATTAACGCTCCTCCGTCTGCATCGGTGACTCGCGCCGCCATCAGCGGAACCAATTCCAAGAACTGATTGAGATTGTTGAAGCTGCGTAAGGCAAATCCTAACGAACTGAGGAGATTTTGAACCTTATTTTGCTCCCGATGCAAGCGAGCGACCAAATCTTTGAGCGCTGCTACCGGAGTCGCCTCGAAAGAGGTATCCGATTCGTCGGCGGGTTCGGAGGGAGGTTGTTGGCGAGGAAGAGGAGCGGCACTCATTGGACAACAGAGATCGAGCGGGTTCGCGCACAGCCTTAAGTTCACAATCGGTTTTATCGCGAGCGATTTCTAGTCAGTTTAGCAGGACGGGCTATAGCATCTTGAGTACGGTTAACCGTTTGCTGGCTGTACCCCCGATAAAGTTGGTTAATGATAGCGCTTATTGGTAGGTCTGCCAATACCTGTTCGGGAATTAGGGGAGAGGAGGGACGGGGGGACGGGGGGACGGGGAGATGGGGAGACTGGGGGACGGGGGTAGGGAAAATATTGGGATAGTTCAAAGATCTGCTTTGTTACTATTCACGATTCACTATCCATAGAATTATTATTCACCGATCGCTGTTAAGGAATGTTACCGAGTTGTTAAGCTCTATTGCAAGTTCTGCGATCGCGGATTGTTGCGCTCTCCCGAACTAAAAGCTCGTGATAGGATGAAACCCGTAATAATTTTATAGATCGAAATTTAGGAGAAAGGCTTTGGTATTAAGGGTTGCTGTTGTCGGAGGAGGACCAGCCGGTTCCAGCGCGGCTGAAGTTCTCGCAAAAGCAGGGATCGAAACTTACCTGTTCGAGCGCAAGCTCGATAACGCCAAACCTTGTGGTGGGGCGATTCCTCTGTGTATGGTCAGCGAATTTGACCTGCCTCCCGAGATTATCGATCGCCGGGTGAGAAAAATGAAGATGATCTCGCCTTCGGATATTGAAGTCGATATTAATCTGGATAATCAAGACGAGTATATTGGAATGTGCCGTCGGGAAGTTCTTGATGGCTTTTTACGCGATCGCGCGGCAAAATTAGGGGCGAATCTCATCAACGGGACGATGTATCAACTCGATCTCCCCAACAATTCCACCGACCCCTACACCCTACACTACGCCGACCATTCTAACGGCAATGCCACGGGCGTGATGAAAACCCTCAAGGTTGATGTCGTCATCGGTGCAGATGGCGCGAACTCCCGGGTTGCCAAAGCGATCGATGCGGGCGACTATAATTACGCGATCGCCTTCCAAGAGCGCATTCGCCTCCCGGAAGATAAAATGGCCTACTACGAAGACCTGGCCGAAATGTACGTCGGAACGGACGTTTCCCCCGACTTCTACGCCTGGGTTTTCCCGAAATACGACCACGTTGCGGTCGGTACCGGAACTATGAAGGTCAACAAATCGATGATTAAAGACCTGCAAACCGGAATTCGCACCCGCGCTGCTCGCAAGCTCGAAGGTGGTAAAATTATTAAAGTTGAAGCGCACCCCATCCCCGAACATCCTCGCCCGCGTCGGGTTGTCGGTCGCGTTGCCCTCGTCGGCGATGCTGCGGGAACCGTTACGAAATCTTCCGGCGAAGGGATTTATTTCGCAGCAAAATCCGCACGGATGTGCGCTGAAACAATCGTTGAAACCACCAATAACGGTCAGCGCATTCCCACCGAAGACGACCTGAAACTTTATCTCAAACGTTGGGATAAGAAGTACGGAATGACCTATTTAGTGTTAGACCTTTTACAGCGCGTTTTCTATCGCACTGATGCGACTCGCGAAGCGTTTGTAGAAATGTGTTCCGACAAAGACGTACAGCGCCTAACGTTTGATAGCTATCTTTATAAAACCGTCGTTCCTGCAAATCCCCTCATTCAAATGAAGATTACGGCGAAAACGATTGGTAGCTTGTTGCGCGGTAGTGCGTTAGCGCCCTAGATTTTCCTCACACCATCACTGAAAAAGATGATAGTCACAGCATCGGAGTCCTCACAACTCTGATGCTTTTTTTTAATTCGTAATTTGTAATTCGTAGTTCGTAATTAAGGTTAAGATTGTAAATTAACTGTCAAACTCACGTTATCAATTATCAATTATTATGTTGCCCGATCGACGGTGGAAAATTGCCGATCCCGATACTGAAAAAGTCAATGCTTTAGTGGAGGCAACGGGTTTATTTCCTTTAGTTGCCAAAGTGCTAGTAAATCGCGGCATTAACACCCCAGAATTGGCGCAAGTTTTTATCGAACCAGAAAGCGAAATTTTGCCCGATCCGGCTGAAGAGTTTGCGGATTTAACTAAAAGTGTAGAATTATTGAAAGACGCGATCGCGCAAGGAGAAAAGATAGCGATTTGCGGCGATTATGATGTCGATGGGATGACCAGCACTGCTTTATTATTGCGCGCACTGCGGCATTTAGGGGCGGATGTTGATTATGCAATTCCCAGCCGCATGAAAGATGGCTACGGCATCAATAAACGTATGGTTAAGGAATTAGCGAAGGAGGGTGTCGGTTTAATTTTAACAGTTGATAACGGCATTCGGGCAGTCGAACCGATTCAACTCGCTGTCGAACTTGGTATTACTGTTATTATTACCGACCATCACGAACTGCCCGAAGAACTTCCTCCCGCCGATGCTATTCTAAATCCTAAAACGATTAGTTCTTCTTCTCCTTATCGCGGTTTGGCGGGCGTAGGCGTTGCTTATATTTTAGCAGTAGCGACGGCACAAAGTTTGGCAGGAACTACGGGCTTAACTTCCATGCTGCTTGACTTTTTTACGCTCGGAACTGTTGCCGATTTAGCGCCGTTAGTGGGGGTAAATCGCCGCTGGTTAAAACGGGGATTAAAGCGATTGCATCAGTCTAGAGTTCCGGGCATTCAAGCTTTGATTGGAGTGGCGGGACAAGAAGATAGTAAAAAGGAGTTAAAGCCGGATGATATTGGTTTTAAGTTAGGGCCTAGAATAAACGCGATCGGACGAATTGGCGAGCCGAAATTAATTATCGATCTATTTACTGCTGAAGATTTAGAATCGGCTAAACCTTTAGCACAAGAATGCAATCAATGCAACACGACGCGCCAAGATTTGTGCAAACAAATTGAGTTTGAAGCGATTGCTTTAATTGAAGGCGAACCGGGTATTGATTGGCGAGGACAGCGCGTTCTAGTTGTTTTTAAGGAAGATTGGCATCACGGTGTAATTGGGATTGTTGCGTCGCGTTTGGTGGAACGTTACGGCGTTCCGACTTTTATTTGTACTTACGATGATGAAGGGGAAGGAAAAATTCGGGGTTCGGCGCGATCGATTCCAGAATTTCATATTGCGGAAGCTTTAAATTATTGTGATGACTTATTAGGCAAACATGGGGGACATCAAGCAGCGGGCGGCTTTAGTTTGGAGGCGAAAAACTTTTCAGCTTTTGAAGCGAGATTGAGCGAGTTTGCCCATCAATATTTGGAACCGGAACATTTAAAGCCCCTGGTTACGGTCGATGCAGAAGTCGATTTCGATCGCATTACCCCCCAGTTGTACGCGCAAATCGATTGTCTCAATCCTTGGGGAATCGGCAACCCCGAACCCATTTTTTGGACTCCTAATGTGCGAGTATTAGAGCAACAAGTGGTTAAGGACGCGCATCTTAAGTTTAAGTTCGGGCAAGAAATTGAAGGAAAAGTTGCGGTAAAAAGCGCGATCGCGTGGCGCTGGAGAACCTACTTTCCTTTTCCCGCTCGCGTTGACATCGCCTATAAACTAAAGGAAAATGAGTATAAAGGCGAGAGGAATATCGAACTCGAATTAGTGGGCGTGCGGGCGAGTTCTGTGGCTTCGGGGACGATCGCTCAAAGAGCGCGGTTTGAGCATAACGGGCGTTCTTATCTTTGTAATTTGTTGGACGGCGGCGAAGAATTAAGGATTAAAAATCCTCAAGGGAAAGTTTTATCCGTGCGGCGCGGACAGCGAACGGGTTTATTAGGGATGAGTCGAGAAGATGCGGAGGAAGTGATGGTAACGCAGGCTCCTTATTATGAGATTGTTAAGGCGGCAAAAGACGCGATCGCGGCATTGGAAAAAAGCAGAGAGGTTTCCTAAAGATGGATGTCGGGATGTAACATTTCCGACAAGTCTCTCGCCGATCGCTTTTAAAGCATTAGTTTGACGGAACGACCGTTACGATCTCATCATGAAGGGCAAAGTTTTAGATGGGCTTTGCCCTAACTCTCAAATGCACTTGATCCTTTACAGCAAACCGGGGTGTCACCTCTGCGAGGGACTCCAAGAAAAACTCGAACAGATTGAAAGTTTCGATCTCGAACTCGAAGTCCGCGATATTACGACGCGCGAGGACTGGTTCGAGGCGTATCAGTACGAAGTTCCGGTTCTGACGCTACCCCAACCCGAAGGCGAAGCGCTAATTCCCCGTCCTTCGCCGCGCCTTTCCGTCGCCCAATTGGAGCGAATGTTACAGAAATATTTAGGGCCTTCGGCGTAAAAGAAAGCTGAAAAAATAACAAAATTGTTACAGTTCTTGCAAAACTGCGGAAGATACCGCGATCGCACACTACCGTTTCTGGAGAGATACAGCATGAAATTGCGCGAGTTATTAGCAAAAATTCCTGGAATTACCTTCCTTCCCGAACATCCCGCCCTAGACAAAGAACTCCAGGGAATCAGCACAAATTCTCACGCTTGTCAAGCAGGCGATCTATTTATCGGAATGCCAGGAACGCGCGTGGATGGTGGCGAATTTTGGGAAAGCGCGATCGCAGCGGGCGCAATCGCAGCTTTAATTTCCCCCCACGCCGCAGGGCAATCGCCTCCCACTCCCGATGCTTGCATCATCCTCGCCGAAGATATGCCGAAAACCTGCGCTGCGGTAGCAACGGCGTTTTACAACTCTCCCGCCCGACGAATGAAAATGGTAGGAGTGACGGGAACCAACGGCAAAACCACCACCACGCACTTAATCGAATTCCTTCTGCGCGAATCCCAAAAACCCACCGCCTTGTTAGGAACACTCTACGCGCGTTGGCCCGGTTACGAAGAAACAGCCGTTCACACCACCCCCTTTGCCGTAGAATTGCAAAAACAACTCGACGATGCTGCCAATGCAGGCAGCGATTTCGCGGTGATGGAAGTCAGTTCCCATGCGTTAGATCAAAGTCGCGTGTTGGGATGTACCTTTGAAGTCGCGGTGTTTACTAACCTCACCCAAGATCACCTCGACTATCACGAAACGATGGAGAACTATTTTGCAGCAAAGGCGTTGCTTTTTAGTCCCGATTATCTCGCCGGACGCGCGATTGTTAACCTCGACGATGCTTACGGCAAACGCTTGCTAGAAACGCTACCGACTGAAAAAACCTGGAGTTATAGCCTCAGCGAACCGAGTGCCGATTTGTGGACGAGCGATTTAACTTACGAGTCGGATGGGGTAAGCGGGGTGCTGCATACGCCCGCAGGCGAGGCTGAGTTTCAATCGCCCCTCGTCGGTCAGTATAATATTGCTAACCTGCTGGCGGCGGTGGGCGCGGCACTGCATCTCGGTTTGGAGTTAGAGCAAGTCGTTAAATTACTCCCCCATTTCAATGGCGTTCCCGGGCGGATGGAACGAGTCCAAATTTCCCCAGAACAGGATATTAGCGTCATTGTGGACTACGCTCACACGCCGGATAGTTTAGAGAATTTACTGAAGGCAGCGCGTCCGTTTATACGCGGTAAAGAGATTTGCGTATTTGGATGCGGGGGCGATCGCGATCGCACCAAACGCCCGATTATGGGGAAAATTGCCGCCGAACTCTCCGATGTTGCTGTCGTTACTTCCGATAATCCGCGTACCGAAGATCCGGAGCGGATTTTAGAAGATATTTTGGCAGGGATTCCGGAAAGCGTACAGCCGAAAGTCTTTAGCGATCGCGCGGCAGCCATTCGTGCGGCGATTTTAGAAGCAGAACCAGGAGACGGCGTTCTGATTGCCGGAAAAGGGCATGAAGATTATCAAATTTTAGGCACGGAGAAAATCCATTTCGACGATCGCGAACAGGCGCGAGAAGCATTGCAGGTGCGAATGCAATGATTTTTTGCAATTCTTAACTGAATGTCGGGAATGCGTGCAGATTGTTGGATTCCCGACTTAAGTTATAATTATAAAAATTAAAAATTAAAAATTAAAAATGAATAAACCTAGATATATTAGGAGTCTCAGCCTCAAAATATGTCGTCCGAACTCGGAGAATTAGGATTAAAATGATCCGATTGCTAGGAATTTGAGTTAATCGCAATTGAAGATAACGGAATGGCACTGACTTAAGGCTGGTGGGCGTTGCCCACCCTACTAGGCTGGCTATTATTTTTAATTTTTAATTTTCAATTTTTAATTAGTATTAAATGGTGCGGAGCGCGAAGCGTAACGCACCCTACATTCTGGTACAACAACTACGAATTACGAATTACCAACTACGAATTATCTTGACTGATTCCATTTCCAACGCGCCCCCAGGAAAAATCGAGCCGCGCCCGTCAAATCGCACTGCGACTTGGTATCGTCCTACTTTTTCCCACGAACACGGCGTTTATGTCGTGCTGTTCGTCTCGTTGCTAACAGGCGCAGCAGCCGCGCAACAATGGACGCTAACGACAACTTTAGCTTGTCTCTCTGCCTTTGCCGGATTTCAAGCCGAACATCCCTTGGTGTTGCAAATTAAGCAGCGGCGAAGTTTGAAACCTCGCTTTCTGGTTTGGGGCGCTATTTATAGCGGAATTGCGTTAGGAATTGCCGCTTATTTGTCGCTGCAAGCCCCCGTCTTAATTTGGCTGTATTTGGGCGCGATTATGGCGTTCGCGATCGATGCGATTTCGGTGTTTTATCGGCAGCAAAAATCAGTGGTAAACGAGTTAATAACGTTTGCTGCGGTTTGTTTGGCGACACCCTTTGTTTATGCGGCTACAGTAGGAACGTTAATCCCGACAATTTTTGGGTTATGGGCGTTGAATTGGCTCTTTTTTAGCAGCGCTATTTTTACGGTTAAGCTTCGCAAACCTAAAACCGCTGCGTTACTGCCCGGTGTGGTTTATCATGCGATCGCGTCCTTTATCGTCGCCGCCCTCTGTTACTTCAACTTCCTCTCTCCTTTCACCGCCGCCGCTTTTATTGTCGTCCTCCTTAAGTTTGCCTTCATCTTGGCTCGGCGAAACTGGTATCAAACCGCCCCCATTCAAAAAGTTGCAATCTTAGAAACCTTCTGCGCCCTCCTCTTTTTATTTATTACAGCAATTTCCCTCCTTCCTGCCCATCTTTCAACTTCAAACTTTCATTAAAATAGGATGTCCCTCTACTAGGACACCCTATATCTGCAAATCACACAATTATGAAGTTTGATGTAGTTTTAACTTAGCTCTTAGCTCATTGTCGAGTTGCTGCGATCGTAGTCCGCCCGGAAATTCGATTTGCCTTGGGTATGAGTGCGATATTGGTTGGTGTCAATATCGATTCCGACTTCTTCGGCTGCCCGTTCGAGCATGGACTCCTGACGATTCCTAATTTTGGTCGTGTGACGCATCATCAGGGCGCGAGCTTGATTTTGAGTAGACATAATCGATTCCTCCAGATTGCTTTCTCTCTTGCTTCATGTTTTTAATATATCAGATAATTCTGTAACAATAGCTACAAAATGCGATTCTTTAACAAAACTTAACATCATGAGTGCGAGTAATATCTTTCAAATTCCCCCAGAACTCCCTGCTGATGAGCTTTTCGAGGCTTTGTGCGATCGCGAAAATCTTCTCATCGAACGCATTATTTCCAGCGGACAAACCACCCCACCGGGCGAATGGTACGACCAAAACCGAGACGAATGGGTGATTCTGCTGCAAGGCGAAGCGCAACTCGCTTACGAAGACGGTTCCACCTGCAATCTGGGGGCGGGCGATTACCTGCTGATTCCCGCCCATCAAAAACACCGCGTCGCCTACACCAGCAGCGAACCGCCCTGCATTTGGCTAGCGATTCATTTCTCTTAAATCGTCGGGAACGTTGCAATTGCGAAGCATCCGCGCTTCTGCTTCCTTAACCGGAAACGCCACAGCAGGCAAGTCCGAGAGAAAATCTTGAAAAGAGCGTCCTCCGGCGGCAATAAACGCTTCCAAATGCGGCTTCAGGGCGGGGCGATAGAACGCGCAGAGGGGTTCCCAGAACCCATCGCGACAGGGAACCCAGGCGAGGGTATCGGGTGGAAGTTGGGGGAGTTGCGCCGCCCACTGCTGTAAAATGGCTGAGTCTAACTGCGGCAAATCGCAGGCGAGGAGTAGAATCCAATCGGCGGGCGGCAGTTGGGTTAGCGCATCGGCAAAGGCAACAAGCGGGCCTCGACCTGATGTTGCTTCTTCTAAAATGGAGAAGTTGGGACAATCTTGAAGGAGAGTTGAATAGCTTTGCGAGCGCGACGCAAACACATAAACTTGCGAACAACACCTTCCAGCAACTTCGCCGACTCGCCGCAGCAAAGGCGTACCCTCCCAAGGAATTAAGGCTTTATCTCGTCCCATCCGCGAACTGTTGCCGCCCGCTAGGATTAAAGCAATGAGGTTCAAAGATTTAGTTTCCATTTAGCAATCGCTCTCGTCTAATTCAGCATAATCGGGTAGAGTGGTATCGATCGCTTGACCGTTCCGAATAACGACGCGATCGCGCTGACTTCTCGCTAAGAGTTCGCTAAAAGTTCTGGCTTTAAACAGAATTAAATCGGCGGGAAAACCGACTCCGATTCTTCCTACTTCTCCGAGTCCCATCAAATCAGCGGGAGTTCGCGTCACCGAAGCAATCCAATCGCGATACGGCGTATCTAAATGAGCGATGCGAACGGATTGCTGGAAAACTTCTAAAATATCGTGGTCGCCGAACCCAAAAAAGGGATCGCGGCAATTATCGCTCGCAAAACTAACCGGAATTTGGTGATTTTTTAACTCATGTACTAAGGTAACGCCGCGCCAATGAGGAGTACGCTCGCTTTGGCGATCTTGGAGATAAAGATTGCACATCGGCAAGCTAACGATGCCGATATTTGCTTGTTTGACGAGGTTTAAGGTTTCGCGAACGAGGTCGGGCGGTTGGACGGCTAAGCTGCAACAATGACCGCAAAGAATGGGAGCTTTAAATTCAAATTTAAGGGCGGTTTCAGCGACTTTTTTTAAGCAGATAGAGTTGGGATTTGCGTTTTCATCGACATGAAAGTCTAGACTTAAATTGCGTTCTCGTGCTAGAATAAAAGTAGACTCTAATTGACGATCGAGTTCGGGATTGAGATAAGCAACGCCGCCTAAAACTCCGCCCCATTCAGCAACTTTATCGGCAAGTTTAACGCCATCTTTTGTTAAGAAATAATCGAGACTGACGAGGACGACGGCTTGGAGGGTGATGCGATCCCGCAGGGATCCGCTTTGCGGTGCGCGCCATTCTCGTTGCAGCGTTTTCCAAACTTCCCAGCTAATATCCGCTTGCGCGCCGAAGGAGTCGAGATGGGTACGAATCGCCTTTGTCCCGTGGGCGTAACTGCATTTAAGGGCAAATTCCATGCGGCGATAGAGATCCTCAGCATCCCAGTGCCGAACATCCTCTTGGCAAGCCGCGATCGCGCTTTCAAACGTTCCCGGATAATCCGGCGGCGCGGCGCGTTCCCAAATATGCGCTTTATCTAAATGGGTGTGGATGTCTGCAAAACAAGGTAAAACGATGCCTTTTTTAAGATCGTGCTGGGGAAGCTCGTTGCTGCTTGTACCGGCGGGGAGAAGCTGCGCGATTTTATCGCCGACAATTTCAAGATCGACTTCACACAGTCCTTCTCGCGTTTGCGGGCTAAAGTTACCATTTTCGATTAAACAAACGGGGATGCGGGCATTTTTCAGCCAGTAGCGATCGCTAGGAAACATCTTTATACACTTTGGATTTTAAATCGCGCTCGCGAACCGGAGGATGGACGATATCTAGGCTAGATTTTAGCGGCTGAAAGGCGGGGTTAGCTTTCCGGCTTGTCAGCCAATAGGTCGTCATATCCCCTTTTCCTTTAACATCGATCGTACCCCGTTCTTCAAAACAATAGTGCGCTTTGAGTCGATTGTAAGCTTCCGGTGCGACGTGAATTCTGCCCGGTTCGCCCAACGACTCCATGCGCGCCGCTACATTCACGGCATCGCCCCAGAGGTCGTAACTAAACTTTTTAATCCCAATGACCCCCGCCACCACCGAACCCGTATTAATACCGATACGCATTTGGAAAGACCGAGTTTGCTGAAGGTTAAATTCAGCGATCGCGCACTGCATTTGCAAGGCCATCTCCGCAATTGCTTGAGCGTGATTTTCCTGCGCCACGGGCAACCCACCCACCACGACGTAAGCATCGCCAATAGTTTTGATTTTCTCCAAACCGTACCGTTCGGCGAGGCGATCGAAAGTCGAAAAAATCTGATTGAGTAGATCCACCAGCGCAATCGGTTCGATCTCCGCCGCCAGCGGCGTAAAGCCGACTAAATCGGCAAATAAAATCGTCACTTCGTTAAAATGTTCTGCCAGCGTGCGCTTGCCTTGCTTGAGTTTGCGAGCGATTTGTTCGGGCAGAATATTGCACAGTAATCGATCCGATTGTTCGCGGGCGAGGCGGAGTTCTAGTTCGGTTTTGCGCCGTTCCTCTATCTCTTGTTTGAGCGCTTGTTCGACCTTTTTGCGATCGCTGATATCGGAGATCAACGCATAATATCCCTTAACCCCATCGCTCTCATCAATATCGGGAACCAACATCGCATCGATATCGCGCATCCCCACAACCGGATAAGGCACGCGAGCTTCGTAGCGGACGGTTTCTCCCTGCAACGCGCGTTCGACGTAGGGGCGAACGATTTCATAACCCGCCTTCCCTAAAACTTCTTCGAGCAATTTACCGCGAATTTGGTCTTGCGAGCAGTGAAACCAAGTCTCGTAGCTTTTATTAATCAACTCGTAGCGCTGTTTGGCACTGACGTAGGAAATACACACCGGCAGCGCGTCGATAATCAATCGCAGTTGCTTCTCGCTCTTTTTGAGCGCCGCTTCCATTTGTTTGCGATCGCTCGTTTCCATTGCCAGCGCTGTCATATAAGCTAAATAACTGACAAAGTTCTGCTCGTCAATTTCCCAAATTCTTGTCGGGTTCGCATACTCCAAGCACAATAGCCCGATGCAATCGCCCTCGATATAAATGGGGACGTTTAATAGCCCAAATTTTTCAGCCAGTAGATAATCTCTCCCTGTCGGCATCTCCAGGTTACAGGTATCAAAGACTTGAGAAGTAGCGATCGTTTCTCCGGCTTCCACCGGCTGAAAACTTCCCGGCCAATCTACTCGCGTTCGTCTTTGTCCTTTGCTGTGGCGATTCTCCCAGCATTCGTACAAATTAACGCAGCAAATCGCCGAGCGATCTTGGTTATACAGCCATACCCCGCACCGCTCGACTGCCAGTAAATAACTTGCCAGTTGGGTGATGTAGGGCAGAGATGCGCTCAAATTTCCCTGATACAGATTTTGATTTCTCGCTAGCGCCACTAATCCCGCCTGTTGTCCTTGCAAGCGAGCTTCGCGCAATTGCAGGGCAGCGTTTGCCTTGGCTAGTTCGGCTGTGCGCTCTTGCACTCGCAAATCGAGTTCGTCGCAGACGAGGCGCAAGGCAGACTCAGCCCGCAGCCGCTGCAATTCCGTCGTTACTCTCGCCGCAAAAATTTGCAAGATTGCTTTTGCAGTTTCCTCGCCTTCTAAGGCGCGATCGCTATTAAAACAGAGAACCCCGATCGGCTTTTGTTCGCTATCAAATAGCGGTACACCTAAGTAACATTGAGCGTTCATCGCCGCCAATGCTGCGGCTTCGGGAAAACATTGTTGGACGTTGGTGGGGTAATATTGCAACTCGCCGCGTTCGAGAACGGGTTCGCAAGGCGTTCCTGCCAACTCGTACTCGATATTATCAGCCATCTTTCCATTCCCGTAAAAGGCAAGGGTTTTAAGCCGTTTGGGATTGTCACCCACTCGTTCTGCCAGGAAAACATTGCTAACGTTCAACGCCAAAGCAAGATTTTGGACGAGGGCAGAAAAGAAAACTTCGCCCGTTACCGATGCCGTGCCTTCAAGAATATGTTTGAGAATTTGCTCGGTTCTTTGCCGTTCGAGCATTTCTTGCTGGAGTTGTTGGTTTGCTCGATCTAATTCCCCTGGGGTTTGTAGCGATAATAATTGCGACCAACACTCGATTATTTTTAGAGTCGTATAAAACGATGCCAAAGCAGCCACCGCTTTCACTAAGCCCATCAGCCAGGAGGCGGGATGCCACAACACCCAAACTTCGAGAAGATGCTCCAAACCGCATAGGTTAATAAAGACACTAAATACCCAGAAAAACTGGGGGAACGGAGCATCTCGTCGCTGCTGGAGGCAGCAAACAAGCAACACTGGGATAGAAAAATAAGCTAAGGCTAGGGCTAAATCTCCGATCGCGTGCAGCTTAATCAGCGGTGCTTGCCCTAAATAACAGTGTCCGTCAGAGAGATAGCGATTCGGTGCAAATAGTGCTTTTAAAAATTCCACAGCAGTCGTCCATTGAGCAGACATCGGGCTAACTCGACCGATATTCGGTCTTAACAAAGCTTTTGTAAGTCAGCGTGCAGAAAGATTGTCTCGAATTAGATGATAACGAGCGGTGTTGGTAACTTTTTCCGAACAGATGCACTCTCAATCGCATTGTGATGGTGTTAGCAAACCGAGGATTGAAGTCAAAACCAAATCGGGTATATGGGGCTTAACCCCGGGTTAAACGAATATTGGCTTCAGCACAAATCTCGATATTGCTGCCCTATTATCGTAGCGCGTCAAGCCAGAAATATTACGATTTACTTCACAGGCATTCTGAAAATTTCAATGAATGCTGTTTGAGGTGAAAAACTCCAAAAAATTTTCAAAATTGACGTTGAGTCCGCTCTCAAGCATTGTAGCGGTTGCTACAAACCTTCGAGCGACTGTTTTTTACCAAAATGATTCGTTGGAAATTTAACTGTGAGGTTTGCGACCCCCGTAGACAGCAAAGTTGTAGTATTTCCAGATAATATCCACTTCCTTAAAACCGATCGCCTCGAGCCAAGATAGTTGATGGCAAAGGATCGCTGGTCGATCTTCTTCGTAATATTTAGGAATCCATTTATTTTCAATTTCCTCTTGACAAACTTGCTTTTTCATGAAATCTTTCCAGCGATTCATATACATTTGTTGGAGGCGATCGCTAGAAGCCAAAACGACATCAGCGTTGTAAAAAACGCCGCCGGGATTGAGATTATCGTAAATTTTTTGATAAAACTGTTGCTTATCTTCGTCGGTCTTAAGATGATGCAGCGCTAGCGATGACAGGGCCGCATCATAGGTAGAATCAAAGTCATAGGTCTCGAAGTTGCCGACTTGATAGCGAGTTGTGGGAAACCTCTCTAACTTTTGTCGCGCGATCGCCAGCATATTTTCAGCAATATCGACGCAGGTTATTTCCGTATTGGGAAACTCAGTTAGGACGCGGTGAGAAATCGTTCCCGTACCGCAACCGAGGTCAATCATGCTCGTGTCTCGATCCGAATCGAAGGGAAGCGCAGCAATTAGAGCTTCTACCATTTGAGCATAGTCAGGAATCAAACGGCGAATGATAGCATCAAACTCGCCAGCCATTTCCTCAAATGTTTGTTTGACATTCTCCATATCAGAATGATGAGATTTACAACCCATAATTGCACCCTTTTCCCTTCTAATTTCAGCGCGCGCCAACAGGATTTAACCAGCGTTTAATTTCCTGATGGAGACGATTTAAGTCTCGGGAAGTTTCCTGTTTTAACCATTGCCCGATCGCGTCAAAGGGCGTAAAGACTTCTCCCGTCTGCCATTCAAGCTGTTGCGAGAGGGGCGTAAGGTGATTTCCGGGCAAGGTTTGAACTGCCGTTAGCGTCGGAAAGCGCGATCGCAACACTCGGTTTAAATCTGCCGTTTGATCGATAGTATCGTTAGTAAACTGAATCAGCAAATTGCGGCGCACGCAATACTCTTGGGCGACTAGCGCGTTGGTTTCGACCGGAGAAGGCGTAAACTCAACGTTAAAAGCGGGCGAGATGCTAAGCAATTGGTCGGCAAAGGGAATGGCGCGGCTAACGGGATAATTATTGTAAGCGATCGAGATATTTCCAGCGCGCTGGACTTCGTGAATGCTTCCAATCAGCAAATGCAGCTTGCAGCCTAAACTGTGTCCGATGCCGTAAATCGGGAGATAGCGCCCGCGAAACGCATCCCGGGCGTAAAGGCGATCGCAGATCGTTTCAAAACGATTTAGCACTTCCCGCGCGATCGCAGCGTGATCTAACGTATTCAGGAAAGGCGTAGCCACAACGGCATAACCCGCCTTAGCTAGCTGTTCGAGCAAACAACGATACGTTAAATGAGGCGCTGTCGCCACAAACGCCCCCCCAAGAAAATGAATAATGCCAATAGGGTAGCGGGGAACCATTACCCACCCCCCTGAAATTTCCTGCCAATCCACAAAACCCAATCGAACCTACTGCTTAACATTTCTTTAATTTTAGCCGGAAATGGGGTCAACACCTCCTCCTTAAGCGAGAGACTCAAACCTTGAATCAACGCCCTGCCAGCAACAGCAGCAACTCGTTCCTCCTCGGCTGCCGCTGGCAAAAGCTTGGAAAATCCCACACCAAGAGGCTAAGATTTAGATTTATTTCCGCCTTTCCCTACCCCGATTGTATGCTCTTAGTTCCCCGCAAATTGCGATCGCTTTTTCAACGCCCTCAAGTTAAAACGCCCCTCCTCAAAAAAATCTTCGCGATCGCACTATTATTTTGTGTCGGACTCGGAATCTCCTTAACTATCTTTGAAATAACGACTGTTGAAGTTCCAGTGTTAGGGTTTCACGATGTCATCGATATCAGCAATCCCGAAGAACTACCGCCTAAACGTCTCTCCCAGGAAGGGGATTACACCAAACAAAAACTTGCCACTTTCATCGAAGATCTCGTTCGCGAAAACTATTGGTTTCTCTCCACCGCCGAACTCTACGATTACTTCCTCAGCCCACATAAACGCGCTATTCCTAAAGAACATCAAAACCAAAATCCCCTTCTTCTTACCTTCGATGATGGTTACAAAAGCGCTCACAAAAATATTTTAGCCATTGCTGAAGATATCGAACGACGTTACGGCAAAAAAATTAAAATTGTTTGGTTTATCAATCCAGCTTTCTTAGGTCATCATGGAACCAAGCTCGAACGCATTAGTTGTAATGATTTACGAACGGGACTCGAACGCGGTTACTACGACGTTCAATCCCACGGACTCAATCATCTCAACTTGACTCAAATCCCTGACAAGCAACTCGATCGCGAACTTAAAGTCGCAAAAGAAGAATTAAAAACTTGTACCCAAGGATTAGACCCCGATAATCTCGTTGCTTCTCAAATTGCTTATCCTTTTGGAGCCGTAAATGCGCGCGTCAAAGAGCGAGTGGCTCGCTATTATAAAGCCGGATATTTGTATAATAGCAGAATATTAAGACCCAAATACTTGAAAGATAATTATTTGATTCCTCGCCTAACAATTTATAATGAAGTCTCCGTCAAACGCTTAAAAATTTTAGCAGCAGGCGGATGGCTATAATTTAGCTCGAATCTTATAGATATAAAAACTCCACTGTTAATCTAGGTTTGCTAATGACTTCAGAAAATAGTCTCGAACTTAACACTCAAAAAACCTTGCCATTTCGCCGCGCAGATGCCCTCGATGCCTTGCGCGGAATTGCGATTTTAGCGATGATTTTATCGGGAACGATTCCTTTTGAAGGAACCTTACCCGCATGGATGTATCATGCCCAAGTCCCGCCGCCGGACTACAAATTTAATCCCAATCTTCCCGGACTGACTTGGGTTGATTTAGTCTTCCCTTTATTCTTATTTGCCCTGGGTGCTGCCATCCCGCTGGCTTACTCTCGCCGCTTGGAGCGCGGACAAACTCAAGGGCCGATTATTTTAGCCATCTTTAAACGCGGCTTTCTTCTCGCTGCTTTTGCTATCATCAGCCAACATTTACGTCCGGTTGTCATTAGTTCCGAGCCGGGAGATTATAAATGGCAGTTTGGTTTATTGGGTTTTGTCATTCTCTTTTTAATATTTGTCCGCTTGCCGCGATCGCTTCCAAAATGGTTGCAGATTGCCGTACCCGCTTTAGGATGGGCAGCAGCGATTATTTTCCTAACAAATATTCGTTATCCCAGCGATTCTAAATCTCAGTTTTTTTCCTTAGAACGCAGCGATATTATTATCCTAATCTTAGCCAATATTGCTGTTTTTGCTGCCTTAATTTGGCTATTCACGCGACAGAATTGGCTAGCACGGCTTGCTATCCTCGTCTTTCTATTTCCTTTGTTTTTATCCTTTAGCAATGACGGCTGGAATACACAATTTCTCAAACTAGAATCTCTGAAATGGCTTTTCAATTTTGATTTCTTAAAATATCTATTTATTGCGATTCCAGGGACTTTAGTCGGCGATTGGATCGCGGACTGGTTGAAACCGCGCGAGGAGGAGAAGAAAGCCAATTGGCAACCGGGAAAATATACCCTATTATTAATCATTGCGATCGCGCTTCAGTTCATCCTCTTAGTCGGGTTGCAATCGCGCTGGTTAGTCGCTACTACCCTTCTCAGTTTTCTCGGCTGCGTCCTGGGTTATCAACTTGTCCGCCATGCGAACAGCGATACCGAAAAGCTAATTCAAAAAATCTATCACTGGGCGTGCTATTGGCTAGCGATCGGGCTAGCTTTTGAACCCTACGAAGGCGGAATTAAAAAAGATTCTGCAACCATGAGTTATTTCTTTGTGACGACGGCGATGTCCATGTTCCTGCTGATTGCCTTGCTTGTCGCGATCGACATTTTTAAGCAAAGACAAAGCTTTCAACTTTTCATCGATAATGGTAAAAATCCGTTATTAGCTTACGTTGCTTTCGGTAATTTCCTCTGGCCTATCTTAGAGTTACTGGGCTTGCAAAAACCAATTTCAGAAATGATGAACGCGCCTTGGCTGGGATTTTTAAAAGGGCTAATCTATACATTAATTATTGCAATTTTAGTGAGTTTGTGTACGAAATTAAAGTTGATTTGGAAGACTTAAAGAGCAAAAAAAATCCCGAACGTCATAAGAGTTCGGGAGAAGTTAGAAGATACGTCTAGGGTCAAACTTAGTAATATTTTTTTTCCTCTCTACTGAATGGATAGAGAGGTTCAAATTCTTTTCATCGAAAAGGTATTTTGCTCTCGATATCGTCTTCAACCTCATCTGCTTTAAGGCGAAGATAGCGCGCTTGTACGAGCAAATAAATCGCATAAGCAACTAAACCTAAAGCAACAAAGGCTAGTAATACTTTTCCAAAAGGCTGAGCGGCAAAGGCTTGCAATACGCCATCTAATCCTCGGACTTCATTGGGATCGACTTGGTAAGCGGCTTGTAGAATAAAAAAGCCGATTGCCATAAAAACCAACCCTCGCGCCGCTACACCAAAGCGACAAACTTGAACGAGCAACTTCTCCTGTTCGGTGCTCAATTCACTCAAATCCATTTTTCGGCGAAACTTAACTTTGTAGGCTTTGTACATTAAATACAAACCTACACCAATTGCTATTGCGCCTGCTAACCCTACCAGCCATCGTCCGAAGGGTTGCGCCATTACACGCGCCGTCCAATCTGCGGTAGAATTACCGTTGCCGCTACTACGATTCGCACGTAACGCTAAACTTGCTGCTTCTATCGACAAGGCGCTATAGGCTATACCGCTGCTTAGATAACCAATCCGAGCGCCGATTCCTTTAGCATCCGTGCCTTTGTTCTCCGGATCGATAAAAGTTTCAATCAATCGCCAGATTGCATATCCCGCTAAACCGATGGCAATTACAATTAAGAGGAACTTTCCGAAAGGTTGGGACGCGATTGTTAAAAGCGCCCCAGATGAATCCGTCGTCTTTCCACCGACACCAAAAGCAGTTTCAAGGGCTAAAATCCCGATTAAGCCATAAACAGCCCCTTTCGTCGCATAGCCGAGTCTAACTAATTTTTCTAGCACAATTAGTAAGTTCTTTCTTGTTCTCCGGCTCTTTCAGCATACTTGCTGAGAACCCAAACAGCATGAATGGAACCGGGCAACCATCCGAGAAGGGTTAACAAAATATTGATGATTAGGGCCGTACTCACTCCAGCCGTCAGAAAAACACCCAAAGGCGGTACGAGAACTGCTAATAAGACTCTCAGTAAATTCATAAAATCCTCGCTGTTTCGCGATACTAAAAGGATAATGTAGCTTCATCTTGGCATAATCAATTGCGCTGTAGCCTCCGTCGCGAGAAAGATTATCGGGTAGCAGGTCAAACTTGCGCCGCGATCGCCCTCATCCCCCGGCCCCTTCTCCCCAACTTGGGCTACCGTGTACACACAAGCAACGTTGGGAGAGGGATTTAGGGAGAGGGCGACAAAAGTGACTTGCTCCCGATTATCTTGGTGGAAGTGGCTAACCTCTCTCCTACCGTAAGAAGTAGGTAAGCGACAATTTGAACTCCTGAGTATGAGAATTCTCGATTTTGGAAAATCTATCTTTGTAGAGATGTCAGAATCTTTATTTCTAGAAGAGAATTGACGATAGATAAACTAAAGAAAATTCTAATCGTTTTAAGGAGAAACCATGTTAGGAACATTATTAACACTGCTTATGACGGCGCTGAGCTTATTAGTTGTAGACATTATTTTTCCGGGAGTCGATTTAGCAAACTTTCCAGCCGCTATGCTCGCTGCTGTCGCAATTGGTGGCGTGAATGCTTTTATAAGACCTGTCCTTTCCTTGCTTTCGCTGCCCATCAATATTGTGACCTTGGGCGCATTTTCGTTAATCGTGAACGGGTTATGTTTCTGGCTTGCTGCGGTTGTTACGCCGGGTTTCCACGTCAGTGGCTTGCTGGCTTTCATTTTAGGCCCGGTAATCTTATCTGCTGTTAATGCCGTTCTGAATCAGTATGTCGTCGATCGCTATCCCTTGTTGAGTGGCACTCCGCAAGCGCAATTAGATGGAGATCGTCAGTCCAAAGCTTAATTATTAGAGATTTCTCAGTAATCTTGACGGCTTAGTGTCAAGCGAACGGTACACCACTTTGCGTGGAGTACCGTTCTTAATTTTAGTTGAACGGATGAAAATGCTAAGGGCGACGCTTGCTTAGGAAAGCATCGCAGTATTGGGAAAAAAGCGACGAGATCGCAGAAATTTCCCAAGCTTCGGGTTAAACTCGGACGGGTGAGTTCGGCAAGCGGCCCTCGTTTTGTAGAGCGAGTCTTTACAATTCCAAACGCTGCTCGTCGAGCACAGATTGCTGTAATCGATCTCCGAGCTTAAACTGTGCTAATGCCTCGTAAAATTATCCTGACTTCGTTTCAAACATGGCTTCCCCATCAAACTTCTAATTCGTCCGACGATTTACTTTCCCAATTGCCCAAACATCGATTTTCAGATCGATATTCTATCTTGCTGCGCGGGTTGCCTGTCGATCCTCAAAAAGCGAGCAAGCGCGTCCTTTTAGGAATTGAGGTATTGAAACCGGATGCAATTATCTGTTGCGGTATGGCGGAGTCGCGATCGCACCTTACGATCGAATCGAATGCTGAGTGCGGCAGCCGGAAACTTAAGACCACTGTCCATCTGGCAGCACTGATTGCTGATATCCCTCGAATTACTATCAGCCATGATGCGGGAAAATTTGTCTGCGAAGCGCTCTATTATGAAGTCCTTAACTATATAGAAGTCAAGCAATTGCCGATTGCCTGCATTTTTGTTCATGTCCCTCTGCTCAATTCCAGCAATATCAGGCAAACTATCGAGGATTTTCTCGCGATTATCGAGAGAATTTGATGTTTTCAAAGTGAGGGTGCGATCGCTCTATAACTGTAGGATTTTGAGCCGACTTTACTCTCAAACAAGGCGACAAAAGTTAGTAATCTTCTCAGCGTAAACCTTGCACGGGCCTGCATCTAAATTACTTGACTAAGAAGCTTTTTGGCAAGGGCGATGCAAGCGGCTAAATCGGCATTGGTTTTAATGGCTCGAGCGTTAATTGAGGTGGGAACGGCGCGATAGCCTTGTTCTTGCAGGGCTTGTAGAAGTCGCGATCGCTTGGGAACATCCAGTTTGCCTCTGCGCCCGATTTCTCCCATTGTATAAAAGTAAGGCGGAAAATCGGCTTCTGCTGCCATAATTTGCAGTAAATCTCGCGTTTTCGTCTCCTCTGTTAAGTGTTGCATCGATCGCAGGAAATCGCGATCGTGCAACGCTCCTAACCACATCGGGCCGCTGAGGGTCAGCGATCGCGTATCCTGGGGACAAAGGCAATTTCCTAACTTGCGCCAAGAGACGGCTTGATATTCGCCGCAATGATGGCAATAACCGAGAAAACCATAGTTTTGGGGAGTAAGCGCGGACTTAGGGCGCAAGCGCACCATAACGCGATAGGTTTGCCCTAAAAAGAGGGAAAACATCGGCTGAACTCCCCAACCGAGGATAGCAGCTTGCTGCTGCACCGCACCGATGAGGAGGCGCAAGACTTGTTCTTGGGCTGCGGGATGGTTGCGAGCAAAGGCTCCGTAAGCGGCTAAACTGCGATCGCATTGATGTCCGGTAGCGGTACGTCCGTCGGTACTGGTGAGGTAGAGTAAACCGTTGAGTTTGAGGGCGCGCAGGGCGGTACTGAGGTAGGGAGTGGGCGTACCGAAACTGTCGAGATCGATGAGGTCGTAGTAGTCGCGATCGCAGTAGCATTGAGAGAAGACGCGATCGGCATTGTCGTGGGAAATTTTGCCCCTTCCTGCGGCTAAAATCTCGTTTAAATTCGCGCGCAACACTGCCCCAACTTCGGGATTACCTTCATTCGCCAGTACCCAATCCGCCTCACTTTCATCGTAGTATCGCAGCGATCGCACCCCGCACCCTGCCATCGCATCCAGCACGCGCAATTGTCCGTTTTCGGCACGGTATACCCTCGCAGCCAAAACACCTAAATCCCTCGAAATTTGACCTTTAGGGTTATAGAACGCATTGCCGACTTCAAATTTGACCTGACCTTCTGTTAACAAGTTCAAAAGTTTAAATTTAGGATTTAAAAGGAATTATAGCCGTTCGTCACGACGCAGGGGGTTCGAGTAGAGCAATAAGCGTAACAAACAAGCGATCGCAATACGGCGCTTTGCTACGAACTTTTTGAGTATTCAACATTCCTAATATTTCAGGACAGTGGTTAATTTTATGATAAGCCTTCTTTTGAGTCTTTTGAGTTGCTCTTTTGAGACAAGATTCTATTTGCTCTTTGGAAATTTCTTCAACATTAGAGTTTTCAGGAATTGAACTCTTTTGGAAACCCTGACCGTAATATTTAGCTAAAGTGTCAACATCGGCAACTAACCAGCTTTCTACCACTTGTACCATCAAGTGAATGCAGTCATCTTCGATTCCCGATAAGTTCCAAGAATCGCGATTGATTAAATGCTGCTTTGGACTTTTAACTTTAACTGGAGCCTCGGGATCAACTAATAAAAGATTGAAAGCATCAGGATGAGTGCTTAAAGCATTTAGAAAATCTCGATGGGCTGAGTTTCTCCTACCGCAAGCAATAATTGTAAAACCAATCTTTTTTGCTCGAGCGATTTTTTTGAATTCACTCAAAAACTTGCTAAATCCTTCTCTCACTCTCGCCTTCGTGTCTTTTCCATCTCCACCTCCTTCTACATAAATACGAATTTCGCTTACCATCGCGTTCCTCCAATCTCTCCCATGCGCCACAATTCCCCCAAGGAGTAGTTTTCTAACCAGGTTTGCAAGGATTTTTTCTCTAATCGTTTCAAGTGTGTACCCGCTTCATCTCGCTCGCAAACTAAAATAGCTTCAGGAGTCTCGCTGAAAGCAGAAACCAAAACATCAGAATGCGTTGTGATGATAATTTGAGTCCGTTCGGAAGCTTCAATCAACAAATCGGCGAGTGCAGGCAAAATGTCGGGATGCAGTCCGAGTTCGGGTTCTTCAATACATAATAGAGGCGGGGGCGAAGGATGTAATAATAAAGTTAGCAGACAAATATATCGCAATATACCATCCGATAAACGAGTTTCGGGAATCGGACTGGTCAAACCTGCTTCATGCAAAAAGATTTGAACTGTGCCGCCCGAAATTCTAGTCGTTAAATTCTCTGCTGGTTCGTAGAACTTTTTTAAATTTTCAACTATTTTCTGAGTACCAATGAGGTGTTGCAAGTTATTCAGAATTAAGCCCAAATTGCTGGCATCTTCTAGCAAAAAATCTTCAGGCAAGTCAAGCTGCTGAGGCATTCTTGGGGGAGTATACCTTCCTGAGTTCCACTCTCTGTACAAGCAAATATTTGGGAATTGTTCTGCTAAATAAGTTAATTCAGGATATTGCTCTGGGTCTTTCCGTTGAGCGAGAACCGAGCGATCTAGTTTCAAGGTTTCCCGCTTCAAAGAACGACGACTGCGTTCGATATGTTCTCCCGCTTGAATTTCTAAGTTGGTGCGAACATTTAAGACTGGATTTCCTTGTTGATAGCGGTAAAAAAAGAAAACATCTTGCTCGCCTTCACGATTCGGTTTTTCGTTTTCAATCGCTTCGTCTACAATTTCTAGTCGTTGATTCACTGCGGTAAAATCCAGACGATAACGTAAGGGCATAATTCCATCTGGATAGTCTAGCAAAGCTTCAATTCTGGCAATGGGCGTTTCTTTACCTCCTTTCCATAACCATTCTCTCACTCCGCCCCCTTCTCGAATTGGTTGAGTCAAGTCGTTAGGTACGGCTTGAAGAAGACCCATTGCTTCAATTAAATTGGATTTACCCGAGGCATTTGCTCCAATAATGACATTGAGAGGTTGTAAGTCGATCGTTTCTCCAAATTCACCATAGGAAAGAAAGTTTTGGAGTGTCAGGGTTTTAATGAATGTTTGACCGTTCACTGCTACCTCATAGGTGTAATTTTCTTGGGTCAGGAAGTTCTAAAACAAGTCAGACTAACGAATCAAATAACTCAACCATTGTATTGCGGTTTCCGAATCGCTTGCGACTTGCTTTAACCAACGCCAAGTTTTACCTTCTTTTTGGCGTTGAATGTAGATGTTGAAATCGTTATCTTTTTGCGTGACTTCGCGATCGCCAACTGCCACTTTCAAGTTATACGTTCCCATAAAGTGATAAGCCGCTAACTTACCGATATACATCGGTTCGATTTGCTCGACATTAACGCGGGTAATTTTTAACCCTGGATTGGATGCTTGCAATCGCTCGCTCAGTTGTTGTTGCGACTGCTCGAGGGAAAGCGCGATCGCTTTTTGGATAATCTCGCCCCCCGGTGCGAGAGAAATTGGCGGAGTCGGCGCTCCACAAGCAACGAGCGAAAAGATCAGACAAACAGTTAGGACATACTGGAGTCCCCATCGGCATATTTTTTTCATCGCTTCTTCAGGTTGGTGGAGGCACAAACTACAACCTTCTCTACCTCTATTTTCTTCGCTTTAAGAGAACTGAGCTATCCATATAGCTCGATCGGCTCAATCGTACTAAACCAATATAGGTTATTAAAAATCAGCCCGAACCCGTGTATTTACCCAATTCCTACGAAGAAAGTAAAAGCAAAAAGAGACAGATAAGTAAATTTATGCCATTATGGGGATGACTATATGTTTTTTTAGTTTAGGGGCGGCGTAGATCGAGTGATTACTCTAACGCTTTTGCATCCGATTCGCTTAACACCGATTCAAAGTTGGGAGTTTTCAGGACAATCGCTCGTCAGAGTAGGACGAGCGCCCGACAATGATGTCATTCTCTATAGTTCAGTTGTCTCGCGCTACCACATTGAGTTACAACGTTATAGCGGAGAGTGGGAGCTTGTGAGTTTAGGGGCAAATGGCACCTATGTTGAGGGCAAATTGATTCAACAAATCTCTGCCCTCAATAATACGACGCTCCATTTAGCTCGTTCCGGACCCAAAATTCTCCTGCGTTTGGGAGCAATAGATCCAAATACGGCGGGAATCCGAACGATCTCTCCAAGTCGTACCGAGTCCGCGCTGCACTCCTGTTAGCGTCCAGGAAAACCGACGTAGGCGTAGTAGGTGAGCATGGGGACGATGGTTGCGACAAGAAGGAAACCAATCACCCAAATCGTTGAATTTTTTGTATCGCTTTCTTCAGCTTTAGCAAAAGTGCCTTCAACGTTAAGATTGTCTGCGGCGACGGGCGCGCCGGGATCGGGCTGTCCGGAGAGTAATGCTGTAAGGCGATCGCTCGCACTTAAAAATCCTTCGTTATACTTATTACCTTGGCGCACGGGCAGCCCCAAGTTTTCTTGAAGGATGCTTTGGGCAATTTCATCGGGAACAATGGCTTTAACCGCATCGCCGGTGCGAATGACACTCTTATTAGTGAGCGTATCGATAACGATTAATGTTTGATTGGCTTTTGCTTCCGGGGTCGGGAACCAGCGCTCGAACAACCCATCAGCAAAACTGTCGATGGTTTGGTCGAAGTCGAGGCGACGCAGGGCGACCATTTTCACGCCTTTTCCGGTATCCGCTTCCAACTTTTCGAGGGCGTTATTCAGTTGACCTTCATTAATGCGACTGATAACATCGGCTTCGTCAATCGCCCAAGGGGCTTGTCCCGCGCCCGTCTGCGGTAGGTCGAATACGCCGGTTGCGAGGGCCGGAGCGACGGGAAACGCGATCGCGGCAATAGCCAGCAGCATTGCCAATAAAGTTTTAAACAATTGTTTCATATCCCAGATCGTCAAAAAGGGGTCAAACAATATTTTGACACTTTCGCGGGAAGCAGATCCCTTCCGGCAGGCGTTGAGTTTTGCTTCCCTAGATGCCAACTGAGTAATTTGATGAACTTTTCTAAAGCCTATGCCGCTTTATCGCGTTCGATTGCCCTTCGCTGCGTAAAATAAGGTCAATCTTCAATTTTGCTTCAGTTTTGCTTAACAACAGGAGAAGAGAACATGACCAATCAGGTGGTTAAGCCCTATAATGGCGATCCGTTCGTCGGGCATTTAGCAACCCCCATTTCTGCGTCTGGCTTTACGAAAGCTTTTATCAACAACTTACCCGCATACCGCAAAGGCGTTTCTCCGTTAATTCGAGGTTTAGAAGTCGGCATGGCCCACGGCTATTTCCTCGTCGGTCCTTGGACGGTTCTCGGCCCGTTAAGAGATTACGAAGGCGCTGCGGCTCTCGGCGGTTATATTTCTGCCATTGCCCTTCTCGCGATCGCAACCGCTTGTATGTCGGTGTACGGCTTGGTGATGTTCCCCGATAACGACGAGAAAGCCGATTACTTCAAGAGCAATATCGATGCTCCCAGAAACCTACAAACCGGCTCGGATTGGAGCCAATTTACAGGCGGTTTCTTCCTCGGAGCAATGGGCGGCGCAACAGTCGCTTTCTTCTTGCTCGAGAACTTAGCCGGAGTTAAAGCAATTCTGGGCGGTTTGGTTAACTAAGCCTCCTGACGATGGGGAGATTAACCGTTATACCTCCCCCAACTCCCCGGTCTTGGGTTATTAAAAATTTTGAGAACCTCTCGAACTGGGGAAAGTTTTGCAGCTAAGATGCTTTTGAACCACTCAAAAATTAGGAAAATCCGTTATGACAGGCAGTTACGCAGCTTCGTACTTACCTTTGATCATGATTCCGCTGGTGTGCTGGTTAATGCCCGCCGTGGTTATGGGACTCTTATTTATCTACATTGAATCGGATGCTTAATCGCTTCCGAATTTGACATAAAAGTAGGGGCATAGCAGTGCTATGCCCCTACCTTTTTCTGGGCCATGCCCTTATGCTTTTCTCTACGACGCTACTTTACTCTTCGCCTTCTTCCTCTTCTTCATCATTGGTGGGATAGTAGAAGCCCGTCGAACGTCCGCTCAAAACAGACTTGCCGAGAGAAAGGGCTTTTTTAGCTTGGAGCGCAGCTTTACGCTTCCAGTTTGCTTTACGTTGGTCGCGTTTGGCTTTGGAGGTTTTCTTCTTAGGAACTGCCATAGTTCGTTCGCTTTAGTCGGTATAGATAGACAGCCTTACCATTCTAAGACCATTTGCAGCAAGTACGGAGCGAGAAACAACACCAAAGACACACCCAAGCAATTGTCCCGACTCCGATCGCGTTTTCGGTAACGAAATGGCTATAATTTGGGAGTTGACACTCTCCCCGGAAACTTTGTTAGAGCTATTCCGTACCGTCCAAAACATTATTCGTCAATGGTGGTCTGAGTTTACCCTACAAACTCGACTCATGGCGGCAGGAACCTTAGTGGTTTCCCTCGTCATGAGCGGTTTGACGTTTTGGGCAGTCAATACAATTCAACGGGATGCGCGCATGAACGATACGCGCTTCGGGCGGGATTTGGGCGTTTTGTTGGCGACGAACGTAGCCCCAGCGATCGCGGAAGGCGATCTGACTGAAGTGGCGCGTTTCTCCAGTCGCTTTTACAGCAATACTTCCAGCATTCGCTATCTGATTTATGCCGATGAAAATGGAGAGATTTTTTTCGGTATTCCTTATTCGGAAGCAATGGTGCAAAACTCCCTCACCATTCAACGCCATATCGAACTGCCGGAAAGCTACGTAAAAACGGCGGATTTGCCGATGGTACGCCAGCATATTGCCCCCGATGGCGAAGTGACCGATGTCTTTGTTCCCTTGCAGCATGAAGACAAGTATTTAGGGGTACTCGCGATCGGCATTAACCCCAATCCGACAGTAGTTGCTTCTTCTAACCTCACCCGCGATGTGACGATTGCTGTCTTTGTTTCGATTTGGACGATGGTGATTTTGGGCGCAGTGTTTAACGCGCTAACAATTACCCAACCGATTAAAGAGTTGCTAGTCGGGGTAAAAAATATTGCGGCGGGAAACTTTCAGCAGCGGATTGATTTGCCCTTAAGTGGTGAGTTGGGCGAGTTGATTTGTAGCTTTAACGAAATGGCGGAGCGATTGGAACGCTACGAGGAGCAGAATATTGAAGAACTCACAGCGGAAAAAGCGAAGCTAGAAACGCTGATGTCTACGATCGCTGATGGTGCGGTCTTGTTAGATCCGCAACTGAATGCCATCTTAGTCAATCCGACAGCACGACGCATTTTTGGCTGGGAGAATGGCGAAGCGATCGGGAAAAGCATTCTCCACTTACTCCCCGCCCAAGTTACCGTAAAACTGACGCGCCCACTCTATCAAATGGTGGCGGGGGAAATCCTATTACCCAGTAACGCGCCCTCGCCGACGATAACCGAACCGCTTAAGGAACCCGAAGTAGGAGAGTATCGGATTACACTCCTCGAACCGACTAAGCGGATCGTTCGCATTTTATTGACACAAGTTCTCGATCGCGCGCCCTTTCGCAATTCGCCTAACGATATCGCAGGACGCGATAGCATTAAAGGGATTGCGATGACCGTACAAGATATCACGCGCGAGGTCGAACTCAACGAGGCAAAAGGTCAGTTTATTAGTAACGTTTCCCACGAATTAAGAACGCCTTTATTTAATATAAAATCGTTTATCGAAACGCTTTATGAATACGGCGAAGATTTAACGACTGACGAACGGAAAGAATTTCTGCATACGGTCAATCACGAAACCGATCGCCTGACGCGCTTAGTTAACGATGTCCTCGATTTATCCCGCTTGGAGTCTTCGAGTACCTATCACTTAGAAGCAGTGGAAATCACGCGCCCGATCGAACAAACTTTGCGCGCTCATCAACTGAATGCTAAAGATAAAGGGATCGAACTTACCCATGACATCGAACCCAATCTTCCCTGCGTTTTAGGGCATTACGATCTGTTGCTGCAAGTGCTAGCCAATTTAGTCGGCAATGCGCTCAAGTTTACGACTTCCGGCGGACGCATCGCGATTCGTGCTTACAAAATAGTGACGAACAAAGGGGCTAGAGAATCGCTCGCGAAAATTCGCATTGAAGTTGCCGATACCGGATCGGGAATTGCCTCCGAAGATCGGGATGCTATTTTTGAGCGCTTTTATCGAGTTGAAAATCGCGTTCATACCCTAGAAGGAACCGGACTCGGACTGTCGATCGTGCGCAATATTATGGAAAAACATCACACTCAAATTAATTTAGTGAGTGAGTTGGGCGTGGGAACGACGTTTTGGTTCGATCTCGCTATCCCGGAGGAGAATGGATAATTGATAATTGATAATTGATAATTGATAACGAAGAGGGAATAATTGATAATTGACAATTGATGCTTTAAGCTTGCAGCAGCGTTTGTAACTGGCGGGCGAGGGCTTCTTTGCTAAATTTTGCCAAACATTGTTCGCGCAACCATTCGCCATTGCAGCGAGGATCTTCGCCTTTGAGGATTTCAATACAAGCGGCGGCGACAGCGGCGGAATCTCGATGGGGAACGCGCCAGCCGACTTTGCCATCTTGGAGGGGATCGGCGGAACCATCGCTGTCGCCGGAGAGGGCGGGAATTCCGCAAGCCATTGCTTCGAGGTAGACGATGCCGAATCCTTCTTGGGAGGGCATGATATAGGCATCGGCAAGGCGATAGTGGTCGGGTAGGGCCTCGGTGGGGACGAATCCAGCGAAGACGACGCGATCGCCAACTCCTAAGTCTTGCGCGAGTTGTTGCAGTCTGGGCTGGTCGTCGCCGCGCCCGATGACGAGGTATTTGACGTTGGGGAAAGCTTTGGCGATTTCGGGGAGGGCGCGAATCGTGACATCAACGCCTTTGTAGCGATCGCCCGACCACAAGCGCGCGACGGTCATGAGGACTTTCGCGCCTTCTAAGTCGTATTGTTGCACCAATTGCGGCGATTTAGGGGCGGGAGTAAAAACGCTGCCATCAACGACGCAGGGCAGGAATTTAACTTTGCTGGGTTCGATGTCGTTCATTTCGCAGGCGCGATCGCGACTATAGCGGCTGATCGTCCAAATTTCTGCGGCATTTTGTAACGCTTTCGTTTTGGCGGGGTTTAATTCTTCCCAGACTTCTTTACCGTAGGTGAGGACCGTGTAGGGAATTCCTAACAATTGGCACAGATGTTGAATGGGAGGGGCGAGGTTAATATGACCGCAAAAGACGCGATCGGGGTGATGGAGAAGGAGAAACTTAAATAGCGCTGTCAGTAAGTTCGCACGCCCGCGCCAAGAAGTCCTGTTCCCGAAGTAGTGGAAGTTTAACGGGGCGAGATTGAAAGGGTTATCGCAATCGGCGCGATCGCGCAATAAAAATACATCCGCCCTCGCGTTCCCTTCCCCCGACAAATAAGCTTGAAAAATATCCCGGACGTAAGATTGTATTCCGCCTTCTTGGTTCAAAATCTCCAGAAATACGAAGGCATAGCGAGGGGAACGATTTATCTGCCTTTTTGCGTCTGGTTCTGGCGCGATCGCGGGAATTTTCTCTCGATTCACCAAAGGATTAAAGGTACTGAGAATTCCTTGGAGGCGTGCGCGCTGAGTTGAGAGCATGGCAATCTTGATAACTAGAGTGGCAATAAATCGGTTCGTACAATACGAGTTACTTCCGCAGCCAAATCGCGTGAATTAGAAACTGCAACCCTGCTTTCATTTGATTTAACCTTCTGACTACTAGAATACTACGGGTTTTTAACTCAGAGATTCTTTACAGCAAGACTCGTTCGGTTCTCTTTATAGTTCCCCATTTTTTTTAGATAGCTCCCCTTAGTACGCCCGGTTTGAGGATGCAACCTCAGCAGTTTCGGGCGACTTCCTTCTATACTACCAAATCTTGTCTCAGTGAATCTACTAAGTTTCGCGCATTTTTAAGAAAATTTTCCAAGTATCCAGGGTTCGGTGCGGGAAAATCGGGAGGTTGCTGAAGTCTAAACAGTAAAATGCCTGCGAATCGCAGACTCCTAACTCAATGTTGTAGCAGTCAAATTGCGATTCGCAGGCGGCTTTTAAAGCTTAAACCGATCTGGATGTTTAGAACAAACCCAAGGTTAAAGACTTGTCGATCGGCATGATTGCGCCGATACCGAGCCAAATCGTTACAGCGGTTCCGAACAGGAACACAGCAGTGGCGACGGGGCGACGGAAGGGATTTTGGAACTTGTTAACCCCTTCAATGAAAGGAACAAACATTAAACCCAAAGGAATTCCAGCCATGCAAGCAATTCCTAACAACTTGTTAGGAAGAATGCGCAGGATTTGGAAAACGGGATATAAATACCATTCCGGCAAAATTTCCAGCGGCGTAGCGAACGGATCGGCAGCTTCGCCCACAATCGCGGGGTCGAGAACGGCAAGACCGATACACAGGGCAATCGTCCCCATGATTACGATCGGGAATACATACAGCAAATCATTAGGCCAAGCCAGTTCGCCGTAGTAGTTGTGACCCATCCCTTTGGCGATTTTCGCCCGCAGTTTAGGATCGCTTAGATCGGGTTTTTTTTCGATTGACATCTTGAAAAAGATCTCCTTGTCAAATTAAGAATTGGCAGCGTTGTCTTTTAAGGATACCTATTTTGTTAGGTCAAAACTGTAGCGTTTGTCCTACAACTTTAGATTTAGAGGGGACCGGAGATTCCTTGTTTGCGAATCATCAGGAAGTGAAGCAGCATGAAGACAGCGATCGCCCAAGGGAGGACGAAGGTGTGCAAGCTGTAGTAGCGAGTCAGCGTTCCTTGACCGACGCTTACGCCACCGCGCAACAGTTCGACAATCGTGTCGCCGACAACGGGAATGGCAGAAGGCACGCCGGAAACGATTTTAACCGCCCAGTAGCCGACTTGATCCCAAGGCAGAGAGTAGCCCGTCACGCCGAAAGAGACAGTGATAACGGCTAAGACAACACCCGTAACCCAGGTTAACTCGCGGGGTTTTTTGAAACCGCCGGTGAGGTAAACGCGGAAGACGTGCAGGATCATCATCAGCACCATCATGCTTGCAGACCAGCGGTGAACGGAACGAATCAGCCAACCGAAGTTGACATCGTTCATGATGTACTGCACGGAAGAAAAGGCTTCGGCAACCGTCGGTTTGTAGTAGAAGGTCATCGCAAAGCCCGTGGCGAACTGGATGACGAAGCAAACTAGCGTAATGCCGCCCAGACAATAGAAAATATTGACGTGGGGAGGAACGTATTTGCTGGTGATGTCATCGGAAAGCGCCTGAACTTCTAGGCGTTCGTCAAACCACTGGTAAACTTTTGAATCGGTGACTTGCTTAGAAAACATGAATCAGTAATGTTGCTAAATGTTAGAAGAGCGGGTTTAGTGCTTTTCCCGATGCCCCGTTGAGGGAAGCAAGGCAACTCGGAGGCGTTCGGGTTTTATAGATTGGCATTGTCCCAACACTCTGAGGAGCTCTATTCCAGCAAATCCGTCGAGCGGTAGGATGTCTTTAAGAGATCTCCCCGTTTAAAAAATGTAACACAAGCCGCTGTTTCACGGACATTGACTGGGGAAAAACGGTGAAAATTCCACCAATGCCTTAAAAATAAATTAAGTAATGTTAAGAACGCAAAGGATTTCTCATGGGTCTACGAGGTTTGGGCAAGCTTATCGGCGCGATCGCGCTGATTTTTCTGTGCTGGCTGGGTGGAATGTCGGAGGCGGCGGCGTTTAGCGAGGCGCAAAATATCGTTCTGGAGTCTTGGCGCATTGTCAATCGAGCCTATATCGACGAAACGTTTAACCATCAGAATTGGTGGCAGTTGCGCGAGAAGTTATTGAAGCGCCCGTTAGACAATCGCGAGCAAGCCTACGGTACGATTCGAGAAATGCTCGCGACGCTGGACGATCCGTTTACGCGCTTGCTGGAACCCGAGCAATATCGCAGTTTGCAGGTGAGTACCTCTGGGGAGTTATCGGGGGTGGGGTTGCAGATCGATTTGGATGCGGAAACGGGGCAGTTGGAGGCGGTTAGCCCGATCGCGGGTTCTCCGGCGGAAGCGGCGGGAATTAAGCCGTTAGATAAGATTGTGGAGATTGACGGGTTGAGTACGAAGGATATGGCGCTGGATGAGGCGGCGCGGCGGATGCGAGGGAAGGCGGGAACGAAGGTGAGTTTGACGATCGCGCGTCCGGGGGAAACGGGGCGGCGCAAGTTCGAGATCGTGCGCGATCGCATCGCTCTCAATCCGGTTTATGCGATGTTGGATACTACCTCGAGTTCGACTCCGATCGGTTACGTGCGTTTGGCTCAGTTTAGCGCCAATGCGACCCAGGAAGTTGCCCACGCGATCGCGAAGCTGGGCAAACAAGGCGCGCAGGGCTATATCCTCGATCTCCGCAACAATCCCGGCGGTTTACTCCAAGCTGGGATCGAAATCGCGCGGTTGTGGATTGATGAGGGGACTTTAGTTTATACGGTCAATCGTCAGGGGACTTTAGGCAGTTTTGAGGCGACGGGAAACGCGATCGCCGATAAACCCCTCGTTGTCCTCGTCAATCAAGGCACTGCCAGCGCTAGCGAAATTTTAGCCGGGGCGCTGCAAGATAACGGCCGAGCGATTCTCGTCGGCGAAAAAACCTTTGGCAAAGGTTTGATTCAATCCCTTTTCGATCTGCCTGACGATGCGGGTTTAGCGGTTACGGTGGCGAAGTACGAAACGCCCAGCCATCAGGATATTCACAAGCGCGGCATTCTTCCCGATCGCGTCGTTCCCCAGGAGCCTATCACCTTATCCGAAGCCGGGACGAGTTCGGATAAACAGTATCTCGCGGCAGTGGAAGAGCTAGGAATAATTGATAATTGACAATGGATAATGGACAACGGTGTTGAGGCAGCCCTAGAAAGCGATGCCCACCATTGTAATTTGGTCAAGACTCTATCGTAGGGTGGGCATTGCCGTTTTTGGGATTTAACCTAAATTAAAAGGGCAGCAATTCGGCAACGCCCACCATCGCATCTCTAGAAAGTACGCGATCGCCTCCATCACCCCGTCCCCCCGTCACCCCGTCTCCCCATCCCCCCGTCTCCCCATCCCCCCGTCCCCCAGTCCCCCCGTCCCCCAGTCCCCCAGTCCCCCCGTCACCCAGTCCCCCCTCTCCCCCTCTCCCCAACAAATCAAAAGCAGGAGGTATAAATTTCAACTCTATCTGCTATAATGCAGAAATGTCACTCTGGAGAGGTGGCTGAGCGGTTGAAAGCGGCAGATTGCTAATCTGTTGTACGGCAGGTAACTCCGTACCGAGGGTTCGAATCCCTCCCTCTCCGTCCGGTATTGATATCGCCAGGGTTTTCCCATTACAGCTAATCCGAGCGAGCTAAAATTCCTTAACTATTCTTCAGAGCAGATTTCGAGCGGCGCAACTGCATCGGATTTAGATGCGGGACGAAATCAAGCACTCTTTCAAAAGCGCGGTAATGCTTCCTCTTTGAATTTTAAATTTTAAATTTTGAATTCATGAACGAGCTTTTAAACAACCGCTATCAAATTGTTAGCACTTTAGGACGCGGGGGGTTTGGCGAAACGTTTCTCGCAGAAGATACCTATATGCCCTCCCGTCGGCATTGCGTTATCAAACAACTCAAACCGTTGATCGATAACCCGCAAATTGAAGAATTGATTCGGGATCGCTTTCAGAGAGAAGCGGCAACTTTAGAGGCACTGGGAGAAGGACACTCGCAAATTCCAACTTTATATGCCTATTTTGTCGAAGCGGGACAGTATTATTTGGTGCAAGAATGGGTGGAAGGTCGGACTTTAGTCAGTTGCATCCAGCAACAAGGCACTTTTAGCGAAGAGGCAACGCGGGAATTGTTGCTGAATCTGCTGCCGATTCTCGATAGCATTCACAGTCGCGGGATTATTCACCGCGATATTAAACCCGACAATATTATTTTGCGACAGCGAGATGGTTTGCCGGTTTTGATCGATTTTGGGGCAGTACGAGAGACAATGGGAACGCAGATTAATTCCCAAGGCAACCCCACCAGTTCGATTGTTATCGGTACGCCGGGATATATGCCCAGCGAACAAGCAGCGGGACGGCCGATTTTTTCCAGCGATCTTTACAGTTTGGCGCTGACGGCTATTTATATGCTGACGCGGTTAGTGCCGCAACAGTTACCGATGGATGCGAGTACCGGAGAGATTATTTTTCCTGCGATCGCGATTTCGCCGAATCTGAAAGCAGTGCTGGAACGCGCCAGTCAATCGCATCCGCGCGATCGCTTCCCCAGCGCCCGGGCAATGCTTGATGCCCTCCAAAGCCAAGCCTCCCCCGCAACGCAGTGGAACCCCCAGGCAGCCACCCTTCCCCCGCCCGAAGAACCCGCAACAGCCTTTTCTCCTCCGAGGGCAGAAATTCCTCCTACCCTACCTTTCCCGCCTACTACTACCGCTCGTAAATCTCCGATTCACCCCAGTTATTTTATTGCGGGCGGATTAATTAGCGGCGCGATCGCGATCGGATTTTTTCTGTTTCAATTGCTGGCTACGCAGCGATCGAGAACGATTGAATTAAACTATCAAAGTTCGGTGGCTTCTCCTGCTGACAACCCTAATTATGCTTGGCTATCTCAACGCCAAGTTGTCGATGCCGATTTAATCGGAAAAACAGCTTTTGAACTCGACATTATGCGAAACTCGATCTTCGCTCGTTACGGTCGTAAGTTTGACAGTCCCGAATTGCAAGCTTATTTTAACAATCAAGCCTGGTACAAAGGGCGTTACGAAGCTGCCACATTTCCCGATAGCTTGCTCTCAAAATTAGAGATGCAAAATGCCAATTATATCCTGAGCTATCAAGATAAAAACAATCTCCATTGGATTAAGAATAAAGAACAAAGTACCCAAAAGCCATCTCCTAAGCAAGCCATAGAGGACTATTTTAATGAAATTAATAACGGTCGATACGAAGTAGCTTGGAATCAATTATCGCCTCGCCTCAGCAACGATCGAAATCAACACCCTCAAGGCTATACGTCTTACACGGATTGGTGGAAGACAGTCGATCGCGTCGATCTTGAGGATGTTAAAATTTTTGAAGAAGGGGTTGAGGTTGCGCGCTTGGAAGTCCGCATCAAGTATCATCTAAAATCGGGACGAATATCGTCCAATTCAATGCGAATCAAATTAATTTGGGATGGGAGTTCGCAACGATGGCTGCTTGATGATGTTAAAGCGCTGTAATTCAAGGCTTTGACGCAACATTCAACGAGCTATTATCAACCCAAGATATTGTATTTATTAGATCGGTAAAGAATCAGTAACAATGCTTTTACTCGCAGGGGATATTGGGGGAACAAAAACCATTCTTCGTCTCGTGACGGCAGAAGGCGATCGACTCGGAAAGACGCATTGCGAACAAAGTTATGCGAGTGGAAATTATCCCGATCTCGTGCCGATCGTGCAACAATTTTTAGCAGAAGCGAAAGGTACGGTTGGAGATACTTTAGCACCGGAAAAAGCTTGTTTCGCGATCGCGGGCCCGGTTGCGGACGATCGCTGCGAACTGACAAATTTAAGCTGGAAACTGGATGCGCGCAGGCTGGAAGCCGATCTTAAAATTCCGAAAGCTAGCTTAATTAATGATTTTGCCGCCATTGGTTACGGGATTTTGGGCTTAAGCGACGAGGATTTGTATTGCTTGCAAGACGTTCCGGCGAATGAGAAAGCCCCAATCGCGGTTTTGGGGGCGGGAACCGGGATGGGACAATGTTTCCTGATTCCCGCCGCAGAAGGCTGGGAAGTTTTCCCCACCGAAGGCGGACACGCTAGCTTCGCCGCGCGCAATCCGACGGAATTCGAGCTTGTCAGCTATATTCGGAGTAAATACGAGCTTAACAGCGTTTCGGTGGAACGAATCGTCTCTGGTATGGGAATTACCCCCATTTACCAATTTTTGCGCGATACTGGCAACTTTCCAGAGTCGGAGGAGATTGGGGTAAAAGTTCGGGCTTGGGAAAATGGAGATCGCGAAATCGATACCGCCGCATTAATTAGTAAAGCCGCTTCAGAAGGGCGCGATCCTCTGTGTCAGGAAACCTTAAAAATCTTTATTGCTGCTTACGGTGCGGAAGCGGGCAATTTAGCGCTGAAATTTCTGGCTTACGGCGGCGTTTATATTGCGGGTGGGATTGCAGCGAAGATTTTACCGTTGATGCAATCGGGAGAATTCATGGAGAATTTTTTAGCAAAAGGTAGAATGCGATCGCTACTCGAAAAAGTTCCCGTTAAAATCATCCTCAATCCTCAAGTCGGATTAATTGGGGCTGCAATGCGCGCAGAAAACTTGTAAGTTTAAATCTTTAGCAAGCGCAAAGATAATCATAAAAAGGTAGGGGCATAGCAGTGCTATGCCCTTATATTACCCTTTTCCCAATCGATATTAAAAAAGCCGTCTAAACTTCATCCAGCGGTTGCGTATCGTTGAGCGAATGACCACACTTTCTGCAAAAAGGAACAAACTTGTACGTTTTTTCGTGACAGTTCGAGCAATCTTGATACTGATCGAAGCCGCAGTTTGGACAAAATTCATCGTCTAAGCGCAACTTAAAGTTACAGTGCAAACAGCGGACATTTTTAAGTCGATTTCGCGCTTGAATGCGAGAATTGAAGACGAAAGTTTGTAGAAGCTTGATTAAGGCAAAACCTAGCAGCGGAATGACGAGGATTAAAGCATAACTAGCGACAAAAAGCAAGCCACCTAACAGCGTTGTTATGACTTCGAGAAGCGCAGCGACAATATTACCGAACTGGATAAACTCAAAGAACTTAATCAGTAAAGGAATACAGAAAATCAGGAGTAAGTGCCAACTTAACAGCGATTGCAAGCCTTTATGTCGGCGAGTCGCTGTAGAATGCAAGAGGTACGCGATCGCGATTAGAGGCAAAAGGAATAAAACTTGCAAAAACAGTTGTTGGTTGGGATACCAGAACGAGGCAGAGTTGTACGCTTTTTCGATGTTTTGATATTCTGCTGTATTATCGAGAAGCGCGAGATAAGCGGCAGAGGAAGGCGTTTGAATAAGTTGCTGTTGTTTGGCAATTAGTTGCTTTTTATTGTCAGAAATTTTAGTTTTCTTTACCTCGATGTCTGACTTGATTTTGTCAGCCGCCGCTACATTAATCGATTTAGTTCGATCTTGACCGGCAATTTTTTCAAGTAAAGCAGAATCGTATTGAGATTGAAGCGTTGTAATTTCTTGTTCGAGTTTCGAGTTACTCGCCCTCAAGCGATCGATCTCGGTCAATAAAGTATTATTTTCCGGAACATTGAGATCGGTTTCGCGACTTTTATAGGGATCGCATAAAGGAGATTCTTCACCCAAGCGATTAGCACGAGAGATTGAATTTGGGCGAGCATTCTTAAGTTGTTGAACTTTTTGTTCGATCGTTGCAGACTGAAATGCTAAGCTCGATTTTTTGGGTTCTTCCTGATAAGTTCGATAGGGAGCGTAACAAAATAATTGTTCGTCGGGAGATAGGGGCCATGCGGCAATGCTTGACAAGCCACTAAAAACATTAACTAGAACAAAAATATCGATAAGGATGAGAATGACAATGCTAACTTTATTAATCGGTTCGCGATCGATATAAGTTGACTTACGCACGAACCTTCTAATCAGTCTTCGTAAGTAGGCAAACATCTTTAGTTTTGACCTCGTGATTGTCTTTCAATTGTAGAAAAAGAAGAAAGATATAATGCTGGGTGTGGGACAATTCTGCGATCGCAACAAGACAGCGAGCGAAATATTTTTTAACGAACGTTTTCTCCAGACATTAATTGTTCTTCAATTTTATTGATATAACTTAAACTTTCGGGTAAATTCGGATCGATCGCTGTAGCATTTTTAAAAGCCGCGAGCGCGCCTCCGAGTTGATTTTGCTTAAATAAAGCGATCCCTAAACCTTGATAGGCTGATGCTTGTATAGGATAGCCCGCGATCGCTTTATGGTAAGATGCGATCGCCTCTTCAGTCCGATTTTGTGCCATCAACGCATCCCCTAAACGAACGTACCGAGAAAAGGAAAACGCTAATTGAGGCAGCCATTCCGGATTTTTGCGATAAACCGCGATCGCATTTTCTAGGCTTCCTCGCCGAATTAAAGCATTTCCCAAACGACTATATTTAAAAGCGGACTGAGGAATTAAAGCGATCGCGCGTTGATAAGCCTCCGCTGCTTCTACCGGCTTATTTTGCTTCAACAAAGCATCGCCAAGACAGTCGTAAGCCCCTGAATTATCTGCCCTCAGCGCAATCGCTTGGCGACAGGCGCTAATCGCTTCTTCTAACATATTTTGACGCAGGAGAGTTGAGCCAAATTGTTGGTAAGCATCCGAATTATTGCGGGCAGTTTTCGCATAAACCTCAAAAGCTGCATCGAGACTCTTTTGTTGCACTAAAGCCTCGGCCAAAGCATCACTAAAAAATGAATTTTCAGGCGCTAACCCTAAAGCTTGCCGATAGGCAGCAATTGCTTCATCTAGGCGATTTTGCCTTTGCAAAGCATTGCCAAGGTCGTAATAATTAAATTCAAATCTCGGATCGATTTCAACTGCTTTCTGGTAAGCATAGATTGCCTCATCCAACCGATTTTGTTTGACTGCTGCCTGACCCAAACATAAGTACACTTCTCGATTACTAGATTCGATATCGAGCGCTTGGCGACAAACCTTAATAGCCTCATCCCCTTGATTTTGAGCGACCAAAGTTTGACCCAAAAGAGCATACGCTGTTGCATTTTCTCGCTGCCTTGGATTTTTGAGGGAACCGCCGAAGGAAACAAACGCATCATCCAGTCGATTCTGCTTGACAAGAACTCTCCCCACATCTTGGTATAAGCCATAAAGTCCCCCAAATTTCGGATCGATTTCTATCGATCTTTTATAGGCAGCGATCGCATCTTCCCAGCGATCTCCCGCTTCCAAAGCAGACCCCAATCTATAATCCGCGAGCGCCTCGGGTAAAATTTCCCAGCTTTGTTCGCCCTCCAAAGCTTTTAAATAGGCAATTCTAGCGGCTTCGAGTTGGTTGTGTATCACTAAAGCTTTGCCGAGTTCGTTATAAGCAGCAGCGGGATCGCCGAACTTTTTAATATAAATTTCCAAGGCTTCAGACTGCCGATTTTGCTCGACCAGAATCTCGACCAAAAAATTGTAAATAGCGTCTTCTTCTGGATTGAGCGCGATCGCCTTTTTGTAGGCATCTATCGCCTCCTCATTGCGATGATTAGCTTCTAGGGCTAACCCCAAACGAAAATAAGCCGATGACTCGATTTCCGAAGGTTTAGCCTTCGCATTTTCCTCTTCAACTCCACGCTGAAAAGTGGCGACGGCTTCCTTTAACCGATCTTCTTTAACCAGCAAATCTCCCAAACTTTTATACACCTGTACGGGATTTAAATCTGCGCTTAAAGCAATTGCTTTACGGTAGGCTTCGCTCGCCTCATCCCATTGATTTTCATTCTCTAAAATGCGACCGAGTTGATGGTAAGCTTCAGCATCGTTAGGGTTATTTCTAATAGCGCTTCTCCACAACCGCTCGTCATTCAAATCGGAGTTATTGAGAGCAAAATAACTTGCACGTTCGAGGGGAGTATACCGGCGAGACAGCGCCGGACTTGACGGTACAGTTAAAATCAATAAAAATAGAGCAGCGATCGGTAAATTAAACTTCATAATTTTACACCTAAAGTAACAGAAGTTTGTGTTTTCCAGCGCAGCATTCCGGCTCGGAGTGCGAATCGGTTATTTTTCCCAAACAATCGCAGCGGTTGGGCTGTACAAAGTGTTATAACAATTTTCAAGCCCTCTACCAACTTCTCGTAGCCAGAATTTTAACTGACCTCGGGCGCTAACATCGGGTATGATGTAGCATCAGATTCGCATCGCAGCTTTAGCAGCGTTCTTCTCGGCTGATGCTTAGGTTTCCCCCGCGCCAATTTACCATATACTAATTAGTGGGGTATAGGTACAGCACGCCCAGAGAAACTCGACAGGCGACTCTTCCGGAGTGTTAACTTAAATTTTCATCGTATCTACTGAGGGAATAACCCATGAAACGACTGCTGGTTTTCCTACTTCTCTTCCTAATTGGCATAACCTTCCCTACGGGTTGTGCGTTTTTCAACTCTAAGAAAACGGATGAAGCCAGTGCCAATGTCCTCAGCGTTTATAACTGGTCAACTTATATCGATCCTCAAGCTATTAAAGACTTTGAAAAAAAGTTTAATGTAAAGGTAAAATACGATACCTACGAAAGTAACGAAGATTTACTCGCTAAAATTCGCCCCGGCAATCCGGGCTACGATATCATTGTTCCGAGCAGCGATTACGTCGCAATTATGGGAAGTGAAGGATTGCTCGAACCCCTCAATCATCAAAATATTCCTAATATTAAAAATCTCTCCAAGAGGTTTATCGATCCGCCCTTCGATCGCGGCAATCGTTACAGCGTTCCCTACCAGTGGGGAACGATGGGACTGGGTTACAATATCAAAAAAATCGGAGGCGAACTTAGCAGTTGGGGCGACATTTTTGAACCGAGGTTTGCCGGACGAGTTTCGTTAATGGAAGATTTGCGAGCTACCTTGGGCGTTATTTTAATCTACCTCGGTTACGAGCCGAATAGCAGCAATATTGAAGAGATAAGAAAAGCCAGAGATTTTTTAATTAAACATCAAGAAGTAATCGCGGCTTTTGCTCCAGATACCGGGCAGAATCTCCTCGATCAAGGGGAAGTTGATATTGCCGTCGAGTGGAGTGGCGATATTTTTCAGATAGCAGAAGAGAACGAAGATATTCGCTACGCAATTCCGAAAGAAGGGACAATTATCTGGACGGATAACTTAGCAATTCCAGCCGGTGCGCCTCACAAAGAGTTAGCCGAAAAGTTTATTAATTTTGTCCTCGAACCTGAAGTGGGAGCAAAAATTTCTAATTTTGTTAAATATGGCAGCCCAAATCAGGCAGCGATTGATGGCGGATTCATTGAAAAGGAGGATTTAGAAAATCCAGAAATTTATCCAACTCCTGACATAGCATCTCGCCTAAAATATGCTGATGATATTGGAAAAGCGACTGAGTTGTATGATGATGCTTGGACGGAAGTAAAAGTAGCAATGAGTAACTCTTTCTTTTGATTTATTTTTAATCAATGGGAAAGGAGTTGACGAGTTTATTTATTAAGGGGAAAGGCAAAAGTAACGATGTATGCAGTTGAATTAAAGGACGTTTCTAAGGTTTTTGTCGGACAGAATAATAAAGAGTTTCGTGCAGCAGATAATGTTAACTTGCAAATTGCTGAGGGCGAGTTCTTTGCGATGTTAGGGCCGTCGGGATGCGGTAAAACGACGCTATTGCGAACAATCGCGGGATTCGAGAGTCCGACCTCGGGAGAAGTATACATCCACGGCGAACCCATGCGCGATCGCCCGCCCTTTCACCGTCCCGTCAATACCGTTTTCCAAAACTACGCCCTCTTTCCCCACCTCACCGTTGCCCAAAATGTCGCCTTTGGCTTGGAAATGGAAGGATTATCGCGCGCTGAGACTCGATCTCGCGTTGGCGATGCTTTAGCCTTAGTCAAACTCGACGGCATGGAAAATCGCCGCCCCCGCCAACTTTCTGGAGGACAGCAGCAACGGGTTGCATTGGCGCGCGCCCTCGTCAAAAAACCGAAAGTATTGCTGTTTGACGAACCCCTCGCAGCCCTCGATTTGAAACTGCGTAAAGAAATGCAGTTTGAACTCAAGCAGATGCAACAACAGGTAGGAATTACCTTTGTTTTCGTCACCCACGACCAAGGGGAAGCCCTCACTATGTCCCATCGCATCGCCGTCATGAATGCAGGGAAAGTTTTGCAGGTGGGAACACCAACAGAAATTTATGAGGAACCCACCTCGCGCTTTGTGGCTGATTTTATCGGCGAAACCAACTTTTTAACCGGACAGGTGCGGGAAGCGGGCAATGGCTCGATTTTCCTCGCGATAGACGAGACATTACCGTTGGAAGTTGCCGACAATCGCGCCTTATCTCCCGGTCGATTTGTGACATTAGCCGTTCGTCCGGAGAAAGTAAGTTTATATCCCGAAAATTACGACAAAGATTATTGCGTTCCCGGCGTTGTTGAAGAGGCGATTTATATCGGTACTGATACTCGTTATATTATCCGCCTGACCCCCCATCACACTTTAGCCATTCGCCGTCAAAACCTCTCGCGCAGTTCTCTTAATAGCTTTGCAGCGGGCGAAACGGTTCGGGTGAGATTGCATCCGGAAAGCATTCGTATTATTGAGGAGCAAGAGTAATTAAGTTTCAGCTATTTGAGCAAAACTTTTTTTGGGCGCGATCGCCTCCAAATCCCTAATAATCCTACCCCGAAAAAAGGGTCTAATACCAATTTTCAGTTACGATGCACTAAATTTTTCGTCGTAGGGGCATAACAATGTTATGCCCTCTTCGGGAATCGTGCAAAATCAATGAGAATTGGTATAAAACGACTGATATTTATTGAATTGACTCTCGCTCGAAAAAGACTGAACTTGCTGCCTTTTCTAACTACATTTCTGGACTGTAGAGACGTTGTGTACAACGTCTCTACAGTTATCAGATAAAAAGTTGATGAATAGCCTCTATTTGACCCAAGTTTAGGACTCGAAAATATAGCGCTACGAAGTTCGGCTATGACATTTTGTAGGGTGGGCAGCGCCCACCAGCCAAGACTTTGGTACATTTAGAAACGTACCTTCACGTTTCAAGTAGCGCTATATTTTAGCGAGGGTTCGTCCAATAAATTCCAGTGCCGTAGCCTTGGGCTGTACCATTGGGTATATTAATCCACGTACTGCGATCTACAACCGTACTATTGACCCCTTTACTGTCGCCATTAGAGTCCATAATTCTGACCTGTCGTTGTCCGTTATTGAGGGTGCGATTTTCCATTACAATTGCAACATGACCGTAAGTGATTCCATTAAAAATCCCGATAGTGGGGAAAGAAATAATTGCACCCCGTTTTGGTAAGCCTACAGTTGTGGTGGGACTGAATTGAGCGGGTAGCATTTGAGAAACAAAACGAGCCGTGTCTTTCCCATTGCCAAAAGCGAGACTGATAGAACGTTGATTTGCAGGTAGATAAACCTCTTGAATGTACCGAGCAATTAACGTTACGCATTGACCTCGTAAGCTGTACAAACCATCTAAGCGCGTAATACCAGTTTGCCCTTTAGCCCAACGATAAAAAGCTTCTGGATTACCATACATTCCAGAACCGGGCTGGGGGCAATTCGGGACTAAAGATGAATTGGGCGGATTCCCATAAATGACTCCACTCGCCACCCATCCCGTTTGCCCGTTATAAGTGACGCGAAACCAGCGATAATCCGTATTTCCCGTCCAAATATCGGTAATCCCTTGCCCATAAGTCCAACCCGAAAAGTTCAGCAAAGTATTAGGAGGAATTTGCATAAGGATGCTAGCACTGGTGGAAGTGCTAGCCCGCAGCATCGTATAAATATTCGGTTTTCCGGTCATCGAACCGCTCGTTCTGCCCGAGAAAGAAACATTACGAATTACCGTGTCGCAAGAGTTAGCCTGCGCTGGCGAAACGGGAGAAAAAGAGAGTTTTTTCTCTTGTAAATTCAATCCAAAGCCAGCGATTAAAGCCAGACTCATAAGACCCGCGTTGGTCAAGGAAAATAGTTTGGTAAATGTTCTGTTCATGGCGATGGAAAAAAGGGTTAAAGCGAGCAGCAAAAAGTACGAGTAGGTCGTAAAGACTAACTCTCTAGGGTTTTTAAGCTTTGTTGAATTGCTTCTACTGTGTTCTCTGCTAAAACCAATCGTTTTTACGCAGGCATTACAATTATTTACAAAACTTTATATAAGGGACGACTCGAACGATGCAGTTCCCTGGGGAGTGCGGGAAGAAGGAGAAAATGCTATAGTTGGAAACTCGCTCTGGGTTTAGCACTGAAGGAAAATGTAACTAGACGTTTCGATTTGTAAAGTTTAGGGAATGCAGTATCGAAATTGCCGCGATCGCCAGAGATACTCATAGCACCTATCATCAGTATCTCCGCACCAAAATCATGAAACGCGGCAACTTGCATCTTCTCACTCTCCTTCTTACACTAGGTAGCTTCATCCCTAGCAGCGCTACCGCCCAACTCACCCCCGATAACACCCTCGGTGCCGAAAACTCCATCGTCACCCCCGAAGCAACCCGCCAACTCATCCAAGGCGGAACGACGCGCGGTAGCAATCTCTTTCACAGCTTCACCGACTTCAACGTTGGTGAAAATCAGCGCGTCTACTTCGCCAACCCCACCGACATTACCAACATCCTCACCCGCGTCACCGGAAACAACCTTTCTAACATCCTCGGTACATTAGGCGTAGACGGTGCGGCGAACCTCTTCCTACTCAACCCCAACGGGATTATTTTCGGCCCCAACGCCCAACTCGATATACGCGGTTCCTTTGTCGCCACGACTGCCGACAGTATTTTATTCGATAACAACGTTGCATTTAGTGCCAGCGACCCACAAGCGCCGCCCTTACTAACCATTAACGTCCCCATCGGATTGCAATACGGCAGCAACTCCACCGCCACAATTAGCGATCGCGGTAACTTATCGGTAGGTGGAAATTTAAAACTCGGTGCAGCAAATTTAGACTTACAAGGACAATTACAAGCCGGGGGAGATTTAACCTTACAAGCCACCGATACCATAACAATTCGAGATAGCGAAACCAGCCCCTTTATCGCCGCCGCCAACGGTCAATTATTGGTGCAGGGGAACGAGAAGATTGATATTTTCGCGCTCAATCATCCCGATAGTGGCTTGTATTCTGGAGGCGATATGGTGTTTCGTTCCGCGAATGCAGTTGGGGGCGACGCGCACTATTGGAGTGAGGGCAATTTTCGGATTGAAGATTTGCAGGGAAACTTGGGGGATTTGTATAGCCCCTACGACCCGATTATCCGTTCTTTAGGAGATGTAAGTTTTCAATTTTATGTAGGTGCATCCCTACATATTTTCGCTGCCGGAAGTGTCATTATTCCGATTGGAGTTCAGATAACTGGGTCAGATGCGGTCAATGGGCTAGTTGAAACTGTAACTCTTTCTGACGGCAGTTCTTTAAGTATTGATGGTAAAACGCGACCCACTCTAGATATTCGAGCAGGTATGGATCCCGCCGCAGTAGGTGCGCCATTTTTCAATCCTGCTAACTTCGATCCTAATACGGCTGACTATCTATTTTCTAGTCCTCCAACTTTGACGGGTTCTCCAACAAGTGGAGATATTAAAATCGACCTGATTGTCATTGACGAACCAAACGGACAAGTTTTTTTAACCAATCAGTATAAACCTAACACGCTGCCTGGAAATATTACCATAACTAATTGGCTTACTACAACCAGTATTACGGGAAATTCAGGAGATGTTCGCATTGACTCTCGAGGTAATTTTACTTTAGAAGGTGAGGCGCAGATAGATACTAGAACAATTAGTAACTATAATGCGGGTAATATTAATATACGAGCAGCAGATTTAGTAGAAATATTTGCAACTCCATTAAGTAATCCGCTTTATCTGAGTGCTTTGATTGCTGGAACTTGGGGTTCTGGAAATGCCGGAAATATAGAAGTTCAAGCTAAACGAGTTAGCGTGCGGGATGGTGGATTTGTCTACACGCGATCGCATGGAGCGGGACGAGCGGGAGATATTAATATTGTAGCCGATGAATCGGTGGAACTGCGGGGCGCACCTGCTTACAACCATGAAAGTGCCTTAGTTACGTCTGCCATGAACAGTGGAGATGCGGGAAATATTAATATTAAAACAGGACATCTCCTTGTCCAAGAAGGCGCACAAGTAGCTGCCGAAAGCAATCCTGGCAGTACCGGCGCACCCGGTAAAATTAATATTGTTGCTAATGAATCTGTAGCGGTTATCGGCGTTCCTCCCTATCCGAATGGAAAACCAACCGGAATTTATACCTTTACTGAGAACGATAGATCGGGTGGCGATATTCAGATCGATACAAAACGTTTTATTGTTCGCGATGGCGGTTCAGTTTCGACCGGAACAGATGCAGCAGGAAATGGAGGAAATTTGCTCGTTAATGCGTCTGATTATGTTCTCGTAACGGGCGCATCGGCATTCAATCCCGATCGCGTCAGTCGAATTCGAGCTATTACAACCAGCAGTGGGGATGGGGGTAACTTAACCATTAATACCGGACAACTGCTTGTCGAAAATGGCGGTAAAGTATCTGCTGATTCTTCCAATAGTGGCAACAGCGGAACCTTAACTGTGAATGCGTCCGATTTAGTCAGAGTTGCGGGGATTTCTCCGGATGGTAAAAATCAGAGTCAATTATTTTTTGATTCTTCAGGTTCTGGGGATGCAGGACAATTAAAAATCACAACCGGTAGCTTGCAAGTTCTTGAAGGAGGCAAGGTTTCTGCTGCTACCTCCGGTTCCGGACAAGGAGGACTTTTAGAAGTCAATGCAGCTAATAGCGTAGAAGTTTTAGGAACTTCGACCAACGGTCAGTTTGTTAGTAGCTTAATCTTTGATTCATCGGGAAACGGAAATGCAGGGGAACTAAGAATTAATGCCGGACAACTTCTCGTTGGCAATGGCGGCAAAGTTTCGGCGGCAACTTCTAATAGTGGACAGGGTGGTATTTTAGAAGTTAAAGCATCGGATTTTTTAGCGGTCATTGGAACTTCAAGTAACGATCGATTTGCCAGTAGCTTACTATTTGATAGCAGCGGTACAGGCAATGCCGGACAGTTGAAGATTAGCACCGGACAGCTTCTTGTGCAGGATGGGGGACTGGTCTCGGCAAAAACGTCTGATGCCGGTCAAGGGGGTATTTTAAATGTTAATGCTTGGGATGCCGTACAAGTTAGCGGAGCTTCAAGTAACGGTCAATTTGCCAGCAGTTTGTTGTTCGATAGTAGCGGCACGGGCAACGCTGGAGAATTAAATATTAATACCGGACGATTGCTGATTGAAGATGGGGGCAAGGTTTCTGCCGGTACATCGGGTACTGGACGCGGTGGAATTTTGGCAGTTAATGCTGCCGATTCTGTGCGAGTTAGCGGTGCTGGCAGTCGTCTGTACTTTGATAGCACGGGTGCGGGAGATGCCAGAGGGATTCGCATTAATACGGGCGATTTAACGGTAGAAAATGGGGGAGAAATTACCGTCAATGGTACGGGAACGGGATTGGCAGGAGATTTAGACATTACCGCTAATTCAATCTTCTTGAACCAGCAGGGAAACTTGTTGGCGCGGACGGTCTCGGGAGAAGGAGGAAATATTCGCCTGCGCGTTGCGGATAATGTCTTGCTGCGTTTCAATAGCAATATTTTAACGGAAGCGTTAGGGCCGGGGAATGGGGGCAATATTACCATCGATGCGGGGGGATTTGTCTTAGCTGTATTGCCGGAAAATAGCGATGTGGCGGCGACAGCGATTCAGGGACGCGGCGGTAATATTTTTGTGACGGCGAAGGGCGTTATAGGGTTTAGTTTACCGGAACGGTTGGTACGAACTCCTGAAAGCGACATTAGTGCTGCCTCCGAGTTGGGAATCGATGGGGTAACGACGATTAATACGCGGGATGTCCCCTCGGGAGTCCAGTTGCCCGATCGCGTCGGAACGCCGACAATAAATTCAGGATGTCAAGCTGCCCGAAACTCTCAACCCGATGCGACTGGGAGAAGTCAGTTTTTTGTTACCGGACGAGGCGGTTTGCCTCCTCAGCCTACGGATGTTCTATCCGCTACCTCTGTAGAAATCCCTTGGGTAACGTTGGAAGAGGAGAATCGCACGGCTGACAATGAGGTGAAAGAGGCAAAGGGATGGGTGCAATTGGCAGATGGGCGAGTATTTTTAGTCTCGCAGGAACATCAAACGCGGCAAGGAAATTGCTCTGGGTTTGTGCTGCGGCAAGATTAGAACGGTGCGATTTACGCCTAAAAATCTTGTATTCTATGACCCTAAATAACTATAGATTAAAGCGCGATCGCAACGCGTTTAATCTTCGACGATAAACCGGATTCAATCGTCACGCAGGATTTTGGTACATTGTACTTTTTAGCGAGGATTTGAATGAGTTCGGCGTTCGCTTTACCATCGATAGGGGGCGATTTTAAATACACGGTGAGGCTGCCGTTTTCTTCCTCAATAATTCGTTGCTGTTTGGTATTCGGCTTAACTTTAACTTGCAGTTTCATTGTTCCGCGAGATGGGTTTTATCGATCTGCTAAACTCAAAGATAAAGAAAGAAGCGGGGGTACAGTCAAATGTTAAAATCGGACACTCACAATCTCCCCAGCAGCGCCGAACTGCCCTGTTCTGATGACACTCCCGTGGATAACGAAGAACAAAACTTTATTCCTAACTTCCTGCTGTTTCTCCTGGAATATATTTGGGGAAACCGCCAAGACTGGTTCTTCGGGGTGGATATGGCAGTGTATCACACCACGGGCAAAAATCCGCGCATCCCCATTACACCCGACGGATTCTTAGCCCTCAATGTCGAGCGGCGCAAGGACGGGCAATCGCGCAGCAGCTATGTGGTGTGGGAAGAAAACAACATCGTTCCTATCCTCGCCCTTGAAGTGGTTTCTCAAACTCCCGGAGGAGAATACAGCAGTAAAGAAGCTCTCTATGCCAAGTTGGGCGTGCTGTACTACGTTATCTATAATCCCCGGCAGTTCGGAGGTCGCCACCAGGGATTAGAAGTGTATAAATTAATCAAGGGAAAATATAGCTGGCAAACCCAGGAACCCGTGTGGATGCCGGAAATTGGCTTAGGAATCGGTCGCGGTATCCGTAATTATGGCGGGATAGAACGAGAGGTTTTATACTGGTTCGACGAGCAAGGAAATCGCTATGCCGGTACGGAGGAGGAATTAGAAGTCGTGCGGCAACGTGCAGAATTAGAGCGGCAACGGGCAGAACAAGAGCGACAACGCGCCGAGTCGGCCGAGCAACGGGCTGAGTCGGCCGAGCAACAAATCGAACAGGAACGGCAACTCCGCGAACAATTACAACGAGAATTAGAGCGCTACCGCCAGCAACTTGGTGACTGACCCGATTTTTAACTTACCGCTATAGCAGTTTTCGATTGGATGAGGTGTACGAGAAGGGCGAATGCCATTCGCCCCTACCGATTTGATTTTGGAATCTGTATCTCGCGCGAAAGGAAACCGCCATATCAATTATCAACGCTCGATTAAAGCTGGATATTTATCCAAAACTTCTTTTAAAAACATCCCCGTATAAGACTTCGGATGTTCCGCGACTAATTCCGGCGTTCCCACTGCAACGACTTCGCCGCCTCTATCTCCCCCTTCCGGCCCTAAATCGATAATCCAATCGGAACAACGAATCACGTCGAGGTTATGTTCGATGACTAAAATTGAATTCCCCTTATCCACTAAACGCTGTAAAACATTCAATAAATGATGCACGTCGTAGAACGATAAACCCGTTGTCGGTTCGTCGATTAAATACAACGTTTTGCCCGTTGCGCGGCGCGATAGTTCGGTCGCAAGTTTCACCCGTTGCGCTTCCCCTCCCGATAGCGTCGGGGCGGGTTGACCTAATTTCACGTAACCTAAACCGACATCAACTAAGGTTTGCAATTTCGTTGCGGCGCGGGGAATATTTTCAAAGACAACTGCCGCTTCTTCCGCCGTCATATCGAGAACATCGGCGATGGAATAGCCCTTATATTTCACCTGCAAGGTTTCGCGGTTGTAGCGCGCGCCTTTACACACCTCGCACTGCACGTAAACGTCGGGCAAAAAGTTCATTTCAATGACGTTTACGCCCTGTCCGCTGCAAGCTTCGCAGCGTCCGCCTTTGACGTTGAAAGAAAATTGTCCTTGTTTGTAGCCCCGCGCTTTGGCTTCGATGGTTTCGGTGAAAATGGCGCGAATTGGGTCGAAAACGCCAGTATAAGTGGCGGGATTGGAACGGGGCGTGCGTCCGATGGGGGATTGGTCGATGACGATAACTTTATCGATCGCGGCTAGTCCTTTGACTTCGCTTAATCCTTCGGGGAAGGGGACTTTTTTGGTGAGGTGGTGTTGCAGCGCGGGATAAAGCAGTTCTTCGACGAGGGTGGATTTGCCGGAACCGGATACGCCGGTAATGCAGGCAAGTACGCCGAGGGGGATTTTGACATCGATTTTTTGCAGGTTATTGCGCTGGCATTTTTTTAGGACTAAACTGCGTCCGTTCCCGCGCCTGCGTTCGTTGGGGGTTTCAATGGCGCGCCGCCCGGAGAGATACGCGCCGGTGAGGGAGTTTTCGGCGTTTAGCAGGGTGTCTAAGTTGCCCTGACAAACGATTTCTCCGCCGTGTACGCCCGCTTTGGGGCCGATATCGACGATGTAATCGGCAGCGCGGATGGTGTCTTCGTCATGTTCGACGACGATTAGGGTGTTGCCGATATCGCGCAGTTTTCTGAGGGTGCTGAGGAGGCGTTGGTTGTCGCGCTGATGGAGTCCGATGCTGGGTTCGTCGAGAACGTAGAGTACGCCGGTGAGTCCCGCGCCGATTTGGGTGGCGAGGCGGATGCGCTGTGCTTCGCCGCCGGAGAGGGTCATTGCGGCGCGATCGAGGGTGAGATAATCTAAGCCAACATCAAGGAGAAATTGCAGTCTGGCTTTGATTTCTTTGAGGGCGAGGTCGCCGATCAGCGCTTGTCGTTGGGTCAGTTGCAGGTTTTCGATGCGCTCTAAGGTTTCGCGGATGGGGGAACTGGTGAGGTTGTCGATGTTGTATTGCCCGAGTAGCACGGAGAGGACTTCGGGTTTGAGGCGCTTTCCGCGACAGGTTTCGCAGGTTTGAGCGACGATGTAGGGTTCGAGTTTTTGTTTTTGCAGTTCGGAGGTGCTTTCTTGGTATTGGCGTTCGAGGATGTTGAGTACGCCGGAATATTTGCGGTAGTAGCCGTCTTTTTTGCCGCTGCGGGAGTCGTCGGTAAAGAAGATGGGTTCGGGGCTACCGTGTAAGATAATGTTTTGCTGTTCGGCGGTGAGTTGGTTCCAGGGGGTTTGAATCTCGAAGTTGTGGGCGCGCCCGAGACTGTAGAGGAGGGAGAGATAGTAGGAGTTGTCTTTGTCCGACCAGGGCGCGATCGCGGAGTAAACGGGTGCAGTGGGATCGGGAATAACTAAGTCTTGCGAGAATTTACGGAGGTTGCCGAGTCCGTGACATTGCGGGCAAGCGCCGTAGGGAGAGTTGAAGGAGAAGAGGCGAGGCGAAAGTTCTTCCATAACTGCGCCGTGTTCGGGGCAGGCGAAGTTTTCTGAGAAGACGATTTCTTGGGATTGGGGGGTTTTTTCGGGTTCGGTTTTATCCGTAGATTCCGCAGTTTCGTTGAGGATTTCGATCGCGGCAATCCCATTAGCGCGTTTGAGACAGGTGGAGAGGGAGTCGGCGAGGCGTTCTTGGATGCCTTCTTTTTTAATCAGGCGATCGATGACAATTTCGATGGTGTGGCTGTTGTTTTTCTCGAGTTCGATCGCGTCGCTGAGTTCGCGCACTTCGCCGTTAACGCGCACGCGCACGAAGCCTTCGCTGGCTAAGCTGGAGAGGAGTTTTTTATGAGTGCCTTTTTTGCCGCGTACTACGGGGGCGAGGATTTGGAAGCGGGTGCGATCGGGCAATTCCAGGACGCGATCGCACATTTCATCGATGGTTTGCGGGGCAATGTTGCGATCGCAGTGAGGACAGTGGGGTTGTCCCGCGCGTCCGAACAGCAAGCGCAAGTAATCGTAGATTTCCGTTACCGTTCCCACCGTCGATCGCGGGTTGTGGGAAGTCGATTTTTGGTCGATGGAAATCGCCGGACTCAACCCCTCAATTGCGTCTACATCCGGTTTATCTAACTGCCCCAAAAACTGGCGCGCGTAGGCGCTTAACGACTCCACGTAGCGGCGCTGTCCTTCGGCAAAAATCGTATCGAACGCCAGGGAAGACTTACCAGAACCGGAAACGCCCGTAAATACGACTAAGCGATCGCGCGGCAGTTCCAGATCGACATTCTTAAGATTATGCTGTCTCGCGCCGCGAATGCGAATCGTATTGCGTGCGGGGGCGGACTTGCCGTTGTTGGCAATGCTATCGAGAGAATCGGACAGATCGATCGGCTGAATCATGAGAACGCTGCTTAACAGACCTTAACTATGATAGCGCTGCTGTCGGAGATCGCTGATACTTTCGTACTTTCGACAGAGCGATCGCGTTCCTCAAGCGCTCCGCTAAAGATTAGACTAGATATGAATTTGTCATTCTCGTTGATGCAATCAATCACGAATGCTCGCTCGATGGCAAAATGCTCTTACTCCAGTATTTCAACTTCCGCCCTCCTGTACTACAGTATAGGAAGGTTTGCGCTAGTAACGGGAGGTAAGGATGGCTGTTATTGCAGTAATAGATTACGATATGGGCAATTTGCACTCGGCTTGCAAGGGATTGGAAAAAGCGGGTGCAACGCCAAAGGTTGTCGATTCGGCGCGGGAAATTGCGATCGCTGATGCTGTGGTTTTGCCGGGAGTCGGCGCTTTCGATCCTGCCGTTCAACACTTGCGATCGCGCGATCTCGTTTCCCCAATTCAAGATGCGATCGCCTCGGGCAAACCTTTCCTCGGCATTTGTTTGGGTTTACAAATTCTGTTTGAGGGTTCGGAAGAAGGCACAGAACCCGGACTCGGCATTATTCCGGGAGTCGTGCGCCGTTTTCGTTCCGAACCCGATTTAACCATTCCCCACATGGGTTGGAATCAACTTCACTTCACGCAGCCCCATCTTTCCCTTTGGCAAAACCTCGGCGAATCTCCCTTCGTTTATTTCGTCCATTCCTATTACGTCGATCCCGTTGATACCTCGGTGCGCGCGGCGACTGTTACTCACGGCACTCAAGAAGTTACAGCCGCGATCGCGCGCGATAATATTACTGCGGTGCAATTTCACCCCGAAAAATCTTCCACCGCCGGACTGCAAATGCTTGCCAATTTTGTCAGCACGATTCGCGCTACTGTTGCTGTTTAAATTCGGAATTGTCGCTTTGAGTTAGCATTATTTTTTTGCATTGATTTAATTCCTTTTTTGCCGACATGATTGCTTCTGAAGTTAATATTTCTACCCCAACTGAAATTGCGCGTCAAACTCGCCAAGCCGCACAACACCTCGCCGTTCTTAGCGAAGCGGAAAGAAATCGCGCTCTAGAAGCGATCGCGCGCGCCCTAGAAGCCTCAAGCGCCGAGATTTTAGCGGCGAATGAAGCCGACTGTCGCGCGGCGGAAGCTGAAGGGATTTCTCCCGCTTTATTGGCGCGCCTGAAGTTAGGAGAGTCGAAATTACAAGCCGCGATCGCGGGCGTACTAGATGTCGCAAAACTTCCCGATCCGATCGGTTCGCTACAAATTCATCGGGAATTAGATGACGGTTTAGTTCTCAAGCGCGTCACTTGTCCTTTAGGCGTTTTAGGGATTATTTTTGAAGCGCGCCCCGAAGCCTTAATTCAAATTACCAGCCTTGCGATTAAATCCGGCAATGGGGCAATTTTGAAAGGGGGAAAAGAAGCGACTCGTTCCTGTCAGACGCTAACGGAGATTATTCGCTCGGCTTTAGCCACCACTGCCGTTAGCCCCGAAGTCGTGCAATTGCTGACGACGCGATCGGAAATTCGCGCTCTTTTAGAACTCGACGAATATGTAAACCTAATTATTCCGCGCGGTTCTAATAGCTTCGTGCGCTACGTCCAAGAAAATACGCGCATTCCCGTCCTCGGACACGCGGATGGGATTTGCCATCTCTACATCGATAAAGATGCAGATTTAGAGCAATCTGTCAAGGTGACAATTGATGCAAAAACGCAATATCCTGCCGCTTGCAACGCGATCGAAACGCTCTTAGTTCATCGCGATCTTGCCGCAGAATTTCTCCCCCAACTCGCCGCTGCCGTGCCAGCCGTCGAACTGCGCGGCGACGCGAGAACGCGAGAAATTTTGGCGGTAGAACCGGCAACGGAAGAAGACTGGTCAACCGAGTATAGTGATTTAGTTTTAGCGGTTAAAATTGTCGATTCAATTGAAGACGCGATCGCGCATATCAATACTTACGGTTCTAAACATACCGACGCGATTATGACCGAGAATTCTACCGCCGCAGAAATGTTTTTAAATCGAGTCGATGCAGCAGGCGTTTATCACAACTGTTCGACTCGTTTTGCCGATGGATTTCGTTACGGTTTTGGGGCAGAAGTTGGCATCAGTACCCAACAAATGCCGCCTAGAGGGCCAGTGGGTTTAGAAGGATTAGTAACCTATAAATATAAGCTCGTCGGTAACGGTCATATTGCCGCAACTTACTCCGGCTCGAAGGCAAAATCTTTTACGCATAAAGATATTTAAAATGCCATGAATCTCGCAACTGAATTGCCGAAAACCTTACCCGACCATACGCAACTTCCGGAATCCGACGGTACGTTTGTGAAGAACTTTCAAGAGCATCCCCAAAGCATTCTTCTCACTGAATCCATCGAGCCAATTTTGCAACAGTTGCATCCCGACGGGCAGTATTGTATCGGGCAGGATTGCGGTATTTATTGGCGTTTGACGGAACCGCCGGAGCGAGGGGCAGAAGCGCCGGATTGGTTTTACGTGCCTCGAGTTCCGCCAATGTTAAACGGACGGCTTCGACGTTCTTATGTGATGTGGCAAGAGATAGTTTCTCCGCTAATTGTCCTTGAATTTGTCTCTGGCGACGGCAGTGAGGAGCGGGATACTACGCCTTATCAAGGCAAGTTTTGGGTTTACGAACAAGCCATTCGCGTTCCGTTTTACGGCATTTATGAGGTCGAAAGGGCGAGCGTTGAGGTGTATCATTTGGTGGATGGGCGCTATCGGCTGCTGGCTGCTAACGATCGCGATCGCTACGAAATTACGCCTTTAGGAGTCGAACTCGGCCTTTGGGTGGGACAGTACAAAAATGTCGAACTTCCTTGGTTGCGTTGGTGGGATAGTGAAGGGAATTTGTTGCTGTCGGGGGGAGAACTGGCCCGAGCAGAACGCCAGCGTGCCGAAACCGAACGCCAGCGCGCCGAAACCGAGCGTCAACGCGCCGAACTAGCGGAGGATGAGAATGCGCGTTTGCGAGAGCGCCTCCAAGCACTAGGGATTGACCCCGAAACCGTATAGTTTGGGGTGCAGACGATAGAACAACTTCAGTAGCGGTGTTTTTCGGTTACGCCGCTGCTCCGCAATCCTAACGTCCTTAGCAGCGTTAGGGTTAATCGAATCTTTGCAAAACGCAAGTCTGCATAAAGTTCCGACTAATTTTGCTCCGGAAGATTCATCTAATTTTTACGCGATCGCGGCACGGGATAAAGCTCTCGCAAAGCTCGCGATCGCGTTATTTATCGAAGATTTACACAGACGGTAATATTGCGTAAAAATTGCATAAAGACGCGCCCTAACCGATGACATCCGCATCAGTCATCTGTTTTGATGGTTTCAAGACCAGAGTGCAGGATTGGAAAGGAATCAGGCTACTAATTGCAGGCGATCGCGCGTTTCCCGAAGCTTTAACCAAACTTCCTCCACAGCACCTCGGAATTCCTAGCCGACAGGAACTCCCAGACGGCGCTTGCTTATCGCCAAAAATCCCTCCTTTACGAAAACTTTCGAGAAATCAAGATCGATGCCTATTTCAACTGCACTCGAACCCCAAGCCAAAGTCTCTTGGCAAGCGATCGGTTTTTTACTCACCAGCACGCTTTGTTTCGGATTGAATCCCGCCGCGCCCGCTGCAACCCTCACCAACGGTGCATTAACCATTGACATTCGCGAAGACAACGGCGCAATTGCCCGCGTCTCTTTCGGCAATAGCGACTTCTTCAACCCCGGAATGCCCATTTCTGACTATGGATTCCAAAATGGAACCGATACTAGCACCTTCTGGCTCAACTCCACCACCGGTTGGACGCAACAACCCGTAACCGTCAGCAATCGCCCGAAATCTGTCATCGTCACCGGAACTTATCGAGGCGGCAATGCTAACGTCGATTTTACGCGCACTTATTCCCTCATTTCCGGCTTAAATGTCTTGCGGGTGGAGACAAAATTTGTCAATCGCGGCGATGATGTTGCCCTGCGCTACTTCGATACCTTCGATCCCGACCAGGGTGTCGATCGCGGTAATGGGTTTGAAACCTATAACGATACCTACAATCTCTCAACCGATGCAGGGGTGGCTCGCGTGGCTCGTGCGACGGAGTTAGGCGGTTTAACGGTCGCGATCGGTTCGATTTCGCCGGAGGCCATTATCGGGCAAACGACGGGAATCGCGATCGGGAATGGTGCAAGCTTGAATAATTTCTTCGGCGCGCCTCTTGATGGTAATGGTATTTTTGCAGATTTCGGCTCTCACGTCGGCGCTTTCAAGATGTTGCTGAAAGCTGGGGAGTTAAAAAGCGTAACCTACGACCAAGCTTATGGACAGTCGCCAGAAGAAGCGAATCGAACATTTATTGCCGCCAATCGCAAGCAGGCCGTACCCGTTCCCGAACCGATGTCGATCGCGAGTTTAGCGATTATCGGCGCAGGGGGGATTGCTCGGACTCTCAAACGCAAGTCCCGCGCTTAAGAATTTTAAAGGTTGAATGATGAGCGTAGTTGTTTGTCCCGATATTACGCTTGCTGACGCGCTTTCCTTACCAATTCAACCCAAAATAACGGTTAAATCTTCCAAGAAACCTGCCCGGTTTCGTCTTTAATCGTTATCTGAGCGGCTCCTTTTTTACCGTCGGCAGTGGTAGCCGGACAAGTAAAAGTTTCACCAACTTTTTCAAAGAAACGCACGGGCGATTTGCTGCTACCGCAGTCAATTGTAATATCGAGTTGCTTTTGCTTCTTCACTTCATCTTTAATGGTTTGTTCGAGGGAAGCTACATTAAGAACATTTTTACTGTTCCAAGTAATAGTTCCTTTATCATCTTTCATTTCTACCGCTGCTTTGAATTTGCCTTGAGGAATTGTCACCTCGCAATCAAACTTCTTACCCGCTTCGATCTTTACATCAGGGGGACAATCAACAGCGGTAGCTTCAACCCCTTTCAAAGTGGTGGGGACGGATGTTTTAATAAAGTCTTCGACTTTTTTAGTCGTTTCCGACTTGGGGACTGCTGGGGTGGGCTTGCTGGTCGGGGAAGTTGTGGGAGAAGGCGTAGCGGAAGGGGTTTCTCCAGTGGGACTCGTCGTGGCAACGGGTTGATTATCATTCTTTCCTCCGCACGCTGTCGCAGTTGCGGCTAAGCTCAAAACACAGAGGAAAGCAGCAAGACGGTTATCAATTAGGAATTTCACGGTTTTCACTCCTTGGATAAGCTGAAAGGGGACTAGCTAATTAGACTGTATCGAGAGCCTTGTCCTTAACGACGATGCAATTCCATTATTCACGATTGAATGGCACTGAAATAAGAGTTGAGAAATCGCCCAAAGCAGTGACATTTCGGAAAGTGGACAGCGCCCACCCGCCTTAAGTCAGTGCCATTCATTCATTATTCATTATTCATTATCCATTATTCACTCTTACCCTAGTTTAGCTTTCGCGACTTGCTCTTTCGAGCCGCTCGACGGTTTCGGGGTAATTGTTGAACTGTGCGAGTCCGAGGGCGGTATAGCCCCCATTATTTTGGGTGTCGAGTTTAACTCGGTGGGTAGCAAGCAGCAATTCTACTGCCTCGATATAGCCCCGATGACTCGCCCACATTAACGCGGTTGCGCCCGTCTCGTCCTGAATATTGAGGTCTGCACCCGCTTCGATTAACACTCGCATCATTTCGGTGTCGCCGCGATCGCTCGCAATCATCAGCAAGGTTTTACCGCGATCTCGGCGAATATTGACTTCCGCCCCAGCTTTCAGGAGTATCTCTGCAATATCCACCCATCCTTGTGCAAAAACTAGCGTTAAAGGCGTTTCGCCTTGATTATTTTGGTTGACATTTTTACTATTTTGTGATATGAGGTGAGCGATCGCGCGATCGCCTTGAACGGCAGCAAGCATCAAAGGCGTGTCTCCCTCCCCATTCGGGCAGTCTGCTTCCGCGCCCGCCTCCAACAGCGCGCGAACGACTTCGAGATGCCCTTCAATGGCAGCAAAATGCAGGGCGGTTTCCCCATCTTCGTCGCTGGCGTTGACATCGGCTCCGGCTTGCAGCAATAACTGCGCGATCGCGCTATTACCGTTGGCAGCAGCGAGGGCGAGAGGCGTTTCTCCCTCCGCATCGCGCAAGTTGACATCTGCTCCCGCTTGTAAGAGTTGCTCGACAATGGCGGGATGTCCTGCGTTAATGGCGGCGATCAGGGGTAAGGAATCATCGGTGAGGGGAGCATTTACATCAACGCCGCGAGCTAACAACACTCGAACGCTTTCGCCCTGTCCGGTATTAATAGCAGCATCTAACGCATCTTGGAGCGTCTCGGTATCGATGTCTGCGGTGAGGAGCGCCGGGACAACTTCAATCTGCCCCGATCGCAGCGCTAATTTTAGGGGTGTATCGCCATCCTTATCGCAAATATTTGCCTTAGCACCAGCGCTCAGAAGCCGTTTGACGATGAGGAGATAGCCCTTGTAAGCGGCAATAGCGAGGGCGGGAGTACCGTCTTCGTTGGTGGCGTTCACCTCTGCCCCGGCGTTAATTAAGGCTTCGACAACCTCAGCGCGATTGGCTGCGGCGGCTAACATTAAGGCTGTTGCCCCGTAGCGATCGCTTTTCGCATCAACTTCTGCCCCCGCTTCAATCAACAGTTGCACGATCTCTAAATTTCCAGCACTTGCAGCCCGCATTAACGCGGTTGTGCCGTCGCGCGCCCGAAGGGATCCGCTTTGCGGATCGCGTGCGTTAACATTTGCACCCTGCGCTAAGGCGGCTCGAACGCCTTCTAAATCGCCATTTCGAGCCGCTTGAAACAATTGACGATCCGCTTCGCGGATTCCTGTGGGTGCGCGATCCATTAGCGTCCGCCGGGAACTTGAACGCCCGTGCGCTGTAAGGCATCTTGGGTTGCGCGTCCGGGACTGTAATTGTAGCCGAACCCGCCGAAGCGATCGCTATCGTCCAGAATTTGCGGAGTCAGCAGCACAATCACTTCTCGCCGTTCGTTATTGGTTTGCGATTGTCTGAATAATGAACCCAAAATCGGAATATCGCCCAAAATCGGCACCTTACTAATTGTTGTCCGTTCCGAATCCTGGATAATCCCAGCCAAAATCAACGTTTGAGCGTCCCGCAAACGCAACAAGCCAGAACTGACTTCCCGGACATTAAGAAGAGAGATGATGTTACTACTATCTATGCCTAAATTCAATTGTTGAGTTGCCCCAATGGAAGCAACTCTCGGTGCTACTGAGAGCGTCACAAAACCGTTATCGTCGATGCGGTCTACTTTAATCGTTAAGCTCAATCCGGCATCGTCAAACGTGGGTTCTACAGTGCGCTCTGGATTGAGATTATTTGTCTGTGTCACACTTCTCAAACCTGTAACGACCCTCTGTACCAATTTCACTGTTGCTTCTTGCCCCTCCTGTACCACCAACGTCGGATCGCTTAGGATTTTGGCATTGTTGCTCTGAATTGAAGCTTGCAGGTTCGCGAGGAAGCGTCGGGGGAATTGGAAAAACGACGGCAGGGCTGCTGTAGCCGTTCCTAATGTTCCCTGAGTAACGCTAGTCGTCGGTGGCGTTCCGGGGTTAATTGTAATTACGTTATCCCTGGCAAGGGTTACATCGGTAATCCCTGTAGTAAATGGGTCGGTTGATAACCCAGCAACGCGGTTAAAGAAATCCAATGCCCCAGGAGCGGCAATTCGACTTAATGTACCCGTGATGGTATTAATCACGACCGTTCCCGGATCCGTTCCTGGAATTGCTGTGGTGTTGTTCAAATCCAAGAAGCTATTCCCACCTGCGAAGGGGTTTGCAATTGTCGGAATACTCGTCAAACTAGAGCGAGTCTGCGTCAAATTGGGGGGATTAAACGGTCCATAACTATAGAACATCGCACCCTGGTCTACCGACACGAAACCCGAACCGATATTAAACGAGAAACTGCTGTTAATCGCATCCTGTCCGAGCAGGTTAACATCGACAATCTTGACATTTAACGCGACTTGACGGGCGCGGGCATCGAGTTGCGTCAGGAAAGAGGTGGCAATCTCTAACAAGCGCGGCTCGCCCACCATCGTCAGAATATTCAGCCGGTTATCAGTGGAAACCGATAAACCTCTGAGTAAAAGCGGCCCAGTTGCACCACCCTGCCCGCCGCCGCTGTTGGCACTGACCGTCAGAATTTGGGCGGGGGCGCGTTCCGTCCTTACAACCCGTCCGGTTTCAGGGTCAACAATGGTTGTTTCCTGCTGGTTGAGAATTTGTACCGAGGCTCCCTGTGTCGCCAAGAAAGTCGCAGCATCCCCGGCTTTAACTTGGTTGAGGCGCAAGCTGCGGGCGATGAGATTTCGCGTTTCAATCGGCAGGGCTGCCCCCACCATAATCGTCGTGCCGTTGCGCTGAGCTTGCAGGCCGGATAGTTGCAAGACGTAGTTAAACGCATCCTGCACGGAAGCATTTTCTAAGTCCAAGGAGATATTGCGCGAGAGTTGAGCGGCTGCGTCTCCGCCTGCTTGACCGCCGCCGCCTCCCTCGACGTAAACGAGGTTTAACCCAGCAGAGCGCGCGAGGAAGCCTAACACTTCTCGCACCGGGGCATCTTTCAACACTAAACTATCGACTTTGAGCGCCGTTCCCAAATCGAGAATGGTGGGAGCGGTATTAACCGTCGATACGCCGATATCGCCGACTGGGGGCGGAACCGCTCTGGGTAAGAAGGCGGGAGCGGGAGCCGTGGGTTGTAGCGGTTGAGCGGGTGCGGCGAGCGTCCCGTCGAGGTTGAATTGGGTTTGGGGAACGTAGACTCCCGGCGGTGGGGTTTGAGAAACCGGACTGCCGTTGATGGTAATTCCGGGATTGGGAACGAGGACGTTAGGGTCTTGGGAGGGGATGACGTAGGGTTGAGCGACGGGAACGGGCTGGACTGCGCCTTGATTGTTGAAGGTCGGGACTTGTTGGGCGGGATTGCCGGGAACCGGGGCAAGTTGGACTTGAGCGAGTTGAAGGGGATTGCTGAGTTCCGTTTTTCTCGTCTGTGCGGTGCTTTCTGAAGCTGCGGCGCTTTCGGAATGTTCGGATGCCTTTGCCTCGGCTTCTTCTACAGGAGGAGCGATCGCTACAATGAGTTTTTCGCCTTCTTGTCGAATTTCTTTGCTAACGGGCGCGTTCTCTTCGCCTGTCACTGTAAGCTGGAGGTTGCCTTCACTGCTCGGCGTGAGGGCAATTTCAGCGATTCCGGGCGCGGGATTTTCCCGATGAAACCCTTCTTCCGGCAAGCTTAAAGCCGCCTTGGGAATTTCCGCAATTAAAACATTATCTCGCTGCTCGGTCTGAATCTGCGACGCAATTTCGCCTGCTTCACCTTCTAACTGCAAACCCACCTCAAGACCGCTCTCGGTGGATTCGACTCTAACATCTGAAATCTGAAGGGAATTTGCTGCCTGTGCGGGATTGATTGCCGCCACTAAGATCGGAGCAACCATTAAGATTCCAAGCTGATTTCGATATACTTTCACGGTGCAACTCCTCTACCGACCTAATACGCTGCTTACTTTATGGGTTGTTTATGGGCTAATCTTGGCTCGTGTCTTTAAAAGCCTGAATTTTCTACGCTCCAGCCGTGCGTAGCGTTTAATTTTTTTGACACGGCACACTCCTTATTTTTTTTAAGAGTGGCAGGATTTAGCGCTCATTCCCCAGCTTATTAAAAACGCGCGGTGCGGTTAATTATTGGGGAGTCCGGAGAAATCCTACCGATGCTAGACTGCTGGTTCAATATATCACGAAATTCGCCAGAATGATTGGGGGTAAAAAACGCGCGTCTGCCAGATGCACCGAGAACAAAATCAACAGATTTACCGCTCAAAGGGAAGTTAACAAATCGACAAATTCCGACAGGAATCTGATGCCGCATCGAATCCCTTACTTCGCCGGAGAAGGTTGCGCGCCTCCTGCCGCCGGTGCAGCTTTAGCCCCTTGTTTTGCTTTAGCCGCCTCTTCGAGTTCTTTAGCCGATCGCGGCACTAAAGTTTCTAAGGTAAATGTCGTTGCTAATTTGGGTTTATCGAGGGGAATAAAAGCGGTTTTAGCCGGATCGTAGAGGAGAACTTGCTCTTCTTTAACTTGAGAGCTAAAGTTCTTCACCGCAGAGAGTAGTTGTAGGGCTTCAATACTGCGAATGATAGATTGGGTTTGGTCGAAGGTTCCCTCCATCGCTACATCGTACTTGCGAGTTTGAAGCAGTCCGTTAGCTGCATCTCCCCAAGAGCCATCTTGAACGATCTCGGAATCTGCCGGTTTCCCTTGCTCGGCGGCGGCTGGAATAAATTTCACCAAAACCCCGCGTCGAGCTTCAATTTGACGCGCGAAGTCATACAAATAAGTATCTTCCTTATCCTGAGCGGCAAAAAGGCTGAGAATTTCCTGCTTTTGCACCTCAAGCTGCTGTTGTTCGGCGACTAATCGACTAATCTCTTGTTGGGCGCTGCGCAAGCGTTCGATTTGACTTTGAACGTTCTCCAGTTCGGTTTCCTTTGCCTGTAAATTTTCCCAAGCGGGTTTGACCATATACCAACCAATCGCGGCTCCCCCCGCCAAACCCGCCAATGCTAAGAGGACTCCGCCGACAGTCGGGCTAATACTAACGCCAAAAATCGTTGGATATTCGGGTGCTTCGGCTAATCCGCCTTCTAAGGCAAAATCATCGGCAAATGTCATGGTTCGAGTTTCTCCTCCCAATCGAGATTATTTAGGTGTTGCTGCTGGTGTTGGCGCTACGTTCGGACTTTTCGCTGCCGGTGCCGCTGCGTTTGCTCCCTCCGCCGCTCGCAAGCGCGTTGACAATCCAAGTGCGCCTTTACGTTCTAGCACGCGCAACAAATCGGGATCGGGGAGATTCGTCAGTTGAGTTTGAATTTGGTATTGAACGACTTGAGGAAGTTCGACTTGAACTTGTGTTTTGCCCGTTTGCTGGACGGTTCCGGGAAAGTTCGTCAGTTGGGCGCTTACCAGTCGCGTTTCTTTGGCTTCGAGCAAGGGCGATTTTTTCAGCGTCAGCAGGAAGTCGTTGACGGGCGCGTAAGTATCGGCGAATCCGGAAATCGTTAAAGCAATGGGGGCGGGGGTAGCGGCGGCGGGTGGAGTAGCTGCTGCTCCCGGCGAGGGCGACGGCGAGGGAGAGGGTGCGGCGGCGGGCTGAACCTCAACTTGTTTAATCGAGGCAACTTTGACGCGATCGGGAACGCGATCGCGGATATCCTGGAGAATCGCCGACCATGACTTAATCCGCCCGAAGATGCTCGCTAAACCATTCACTTGGCTGCGAGCGACTTCAATTTCTGCTTTCAAACTGTCGATTTGCTTCTGTTTCTCTTTGAGTTGAGCCAGTTCGACATTTCTCGCATCGATTTCTGCTTGCACTTGCTCGGTGCGCCATTGCACGTACCCCCATAATCCCAAGGCGATGGCAGGAAACAGCAGGCCGATCGATAGCCCTACATACAATGGCACTAAGGCTTGTTTGGGCAGAGGTCTCTTGCCTCTTCCGCCCCCCTTAGTCGGGATAGCGACGCGATCCTTGAGAAAGTTAATCTCAATACTGTACATAGCTCTTATAGCTCCCGCAGTCCTAAACCAATAACAACCCCTAATCCCGGCCTCATCACCGTTGAAATTTCTTCGCCCACATCTAAGGATAACGTCGTCACCGGATCGATCGCGGTCGTGGGCAAGCTCAATCGGCTGGTGAAAAATTCGTCCAGTTGACCGATTCCTCCTCCGGGTCCTGCCAGGTACAGTTGAGCGACTTCTAACTCGCTGCTTTGATTGAGATAAAAATCGATCGAGCGCCGTAACTCGTCGGCGAGTTCCCCTAACACTCGCAATAGTGCTGCCATACCGGGATTAATACCCGTTGCCCCCGTCCGAATCCCTTCTGAGGGGGTGTTTGGGATAGTCATCCCTTGCAGCATTTCCGTATCCCGCTGAGTTGGCAGGTTCATCGCTCGCGAGAGGGCGCTTTGCAACTGAAAAGTGCCGATGGGAACGGTTCGCGAAAATTGCGGAACTCCATCGACAATGATAGCAATTTCGGTACTCTCAAACTCGATATCGACGAGGACTGCGGCTTCTTGAGAGCCGAACTGTCGCAGTTGCTCTCGAATTGTGCGAATCAGCGCGAAGCTGTTAATCTCGAGAACGTCAACTTCGAGGTTCGCTTGCTGAAAGGTTTCTAAGTATGCGTCCGTGACTTCTTTGCGGGTTGCCACGAGTAGCACTTGCGTTTTTTCGATGCCGTCTTCATCTTGAAAGAAGCCTAATTGCTGATAGTCGAGATCGACTTCTTCGCGCGGGTAAGGAAGATAAAGTCCGGCTTCGTGGTTGAGAACCATCTCTCGCAACTCGTCCGGACTCAGTTCGGCAGGAACGGGGATAATGCGAATGATGGCATCGCGCATCGGAACTGCCGTCGCGACTTTAGTTACCTTGATACTATGTTTGGCGAGGGTTTCTTGAATCAGTTCGGCTAACGCCGGAGAATCAACGATTTGACCTTCTTCAAAAATTCCTTCGGGGACGGGTTCGCTAATGTAGGTCGAAAGTTTATAACTTTGCCCTTGCTGGCGCAGTTGGGCAATATTAATACGTTCCGGCGCGATTTCAATGCCGAGTCCTTTACCTTTTTTGGTAAATAAACGGGGAAGAGTTTTGGGAAATGGCGGTAGCTTGAGTGCTTTCTTCATAGAGGCAGGCAACCCGAGTCAACGGGAAAAACGGCAGGATGTCGTTTCGGCAGTCCTGGGAGACTATTTGACCTTAAATATACCTCAAGTGTTTTTCATCGTCTCGTTTTCTTTACTTTGGGGGTCTGGGGCCGCTCGTGCCGAGAATACTTCACAATAACACGAGGGAGCCGATTTTTTTACCACTAGAGGAATATAACCTAATTCGTAATTCGTAATTCGTAGTTCGTAATTCCTCACCCCGTCCCCTGTTAAGCTGAGCGAAGTCGAAGCGCCGTCACCCCATCACCCCGTCACCCCATCTCCCCTCATTATTCACCACTCACCATTCATAATTCATAATTCACCATCCCCCCGTCACCCCTCTCCCGATGCAACGAACAGGGAATAATGGATAATAGAGAATTTGCCGATTATCGTAAAACGCAATGCGAAAACTCGTCCGTCTGTGTCTGTTTGCCCTCGTGGGACTATTTGTCAGTCTGACAATAAGCTGCAATTCCGGTTCTGCCCCCTCCGCCTCGGGAGAACTCGAGTTCTGGACGATGCAGCTTCAGCCGAAATTTACGAGCTATTTCAATCCCCTGATTGGAGAATTTGAGGCGCAAAATCCGGGGACTAAGATACGGTGGACGGATGTTCCGTGGGAAGCGATGGAAAGTAAGATTCTCTCGGCGGTAGGGGCGAAAACTGCGCCGGATGTCGTCAATCTCAATCCGAATTTTGCCTCGCAACTCGCTACGCGCAATGCTTGGCTGCCTCTCGAGGGGAAAGTCTCGCCCGAACAGCAGCAGGAATATCTTCCGAAGATTTGGCAGGCGAGCGTTTTGGACGGCAGTAGTTTCGGTTTGCCGTGGTATTTGACGACGACGGTAACGATTTACAATCGCGATCTTTTGCAAAAGGCAGGCATTAGTCAACCGCCGAAAACTTTTGAAGACTTAGCACAAGTTGCCAAACAAGTCAAAGAAAAGACGGGTAAAAAAGCCTTTTTTGTAACATTGGTTCCGGGCGATTCGGGGGAGGTGTTGGAATCGCTGGTGCAGATGGGGGTGCAATTGGTGGATAAGGAGGGGAAAGCGGCGTTTAATACACCGGAAGGGATTGCTGCGTTTAAGTATTGGACGGATCTGTACAAGCAGGGATTATTACCCGCAGAAGTGCTGACGCAGGGGCATCGTCAGGGGATTGAGTTGTATCAGGCGGGCGAAACGGCGCTATTATCGTCGGGAGTGCAGTTTATGGACGCGATCGCGACGAACGCCCCGGAGATTGCCAAAGTATCGGCGGCTGCCCCCCAAATTACCGGAAAAACGGGCAAAAAGAACGTTGCGGTGATGAATTTAGTCGTCCCGCGCGACAGCAAAAAACCGGAGGAAGCGGTAAAGTTTGCTCTTTTTGTCACCAATACTCAAAATCAATTGGCTTTTGCGAAAGCAGCAAATGTTCTCCCTTCTACCCAAGCAGCGGTTAAAACGTTGATTGATGAATTGGCGAAAAAAAGTAATGCTACGCCAATGGAACAAGCCATAAAAATTAGTGCCGAACAATTGACAGATGCAGAAGTTTTAGTCCCAGCGATGAAGAATTTAAACCTCCTGCAAAAGGCGATTTATGAAAACTTGCAGGCGGCAATGTTAGGGGAAAAACCTGTCGAAAAAGCGGTGGCAGATGCGGCGGCGGAATGGAATTCTGCGGCATTGTAACTTGCCGATCGAGTTATAGGCAGCACCCTACTGCCGTGACACAGCTAAAACTGTGCGATAGGTTTCTCGTTCTATTGCTTATACAAATTCTCAGTTACGATGCACTAAATTTTTTGCTCTCCGGGGCATAACATTGTTATGCTCTCTTCGGGAATCGTGCAAAATCAATGAGAATTGGTATTACTCGATCGGGGTTTCGAGAGTTTTTCTAAAGCCTCATTTAAGGTGTGTCACGGCACTACTTTTTATTCTATGCAGCTTTACATCAATCTGGTATTACTGGAACTTCACGCAATTGCATCAGTCTTATGGATTTAGCTACCCTTTGAGAAAAACTTCAAATTTATAGTCAGCTAGTTAAAAATATGAAACTTAAAGTCGCGATCTCACTTTCCATTGCTTTTAGTGCTACTGTCTTCCTAACTGCCAATTCTGCACGAGCTTTTTTTAATCCGCTACAGTTCTTCGATAAGCATTGTGCGTCCGATTGTCCCTCATCTGCTTCTCAACTTATTGCTCAAACCCCAAGCCCGTTTTTAGAAGATACTTTAAAGTTTCTCTTTAGAGACGATTATTTTGATGTCATTCCCTATCATTTTACCCAGTTCGATCTTAATGATGATAACCTCGAAGAAAGTATTGTTTTTTATACACAAACCGAGCGGTGTAGCAATCGCAGTTGTCCCGTTCATGTGTTAGAACCTGCTGAAGGAGGGGAGTACAATCTAATCGGGGATTTGTGGGGGCAAAGAGGCACTCAGGTTGCTCTATTAAGAAGCAAAACTCGCGGTTGGCACGATCTTGCAATCCCTCTTTTTTCTTACGAACCGCGAGGTCTTTATTGGACTGTTGTTAAGTTTAATGGCAGTCAATACGAAATGACTGATGTTCAACTTGAATCGCTTCCGCCGGGAAGTCGAATTATTCTAGATGTAGAAAATAGTCCAGCTTTTGCTGTCGAACGATAGAAAAGCAGCAGGATTCTGGAGAAAACTAAAATAGGTAGAGCATCGCTTTAGCGTATGATGAAATGTCTAACATTGAAGCCTAATGAATTTTAAATTCGCGATCGCGAGCGATCTCCATCTTGCCTTACCCCATACCTTTCGCAACGTTCCCCAGCGCTTTCACCTCGTCGAAATTAGCATTCCCGTTATTGAAGGGGTGCTGCAACACCTCGAACAACTCGATCTCGATTTCTTGCTGATTCCCGGCGATTTAACTCAAGATGGAGAACCGGAAAATCATCAATGGTTGCAGCAACGTTTGGCAAAGTTACCCTTTCCCACTTTTGTGATTCCCGGCAATCACGACGTTCTGCAAGTTGAGAAAACTAAAAGCTCGATCGCGCTTGCCGAATTTCCCTATTATTATCACAAGTTCGGCTATCAAAATCCCCAACAACTTTATTACCGCTGCGAACTGCTTCCCGGCGTAGAATTAATTGGTCTAAATTCCAATCAATTCGATGAAAACGGCAAACAACTTTTTACTGGAGGGATTGACAAAGAGCAATTAATATGGTTAAAAGAAACGCTAGCAGATTGCGCTAATCAGTTGGTATTGGTGATGGTTCACCATAACGCGATCGACCACTTGCCCAATCAATCCAAACATCCGCTGGGACGGCGCTACGCGATCGAAAATGCTGCCGAATTGCGCGCTGTATTGCGCTCTGGTGGCGTGCGATTTTTGTTCAGCGGTCATTTGCACGTTCAAGATATTGCCGAGCAAGAGGGATTATACGAGATTACAACGGGTTCTTTAGTCAGTTATCCCCATCCCTATCGTATTTTAGAATTCAAAGATCGGCAGTTAAAAATCAAATCTTATCGCGTCCGACAGATTCCCGGTTACGACAATCTCGGTCATTTTTCGCGGGAAATTATTTCCGATCGCTCCTTGCCTTTAATGCTTAAACTCGCGACTTCCCCGCCCCTGAACTTACCGCCAGAAATGGCGGAACGAGTGGCAGCCCAGTTGCGCTATTTTTGGGCAGATATTGCCGCTGGGGATGCCGTGTTTGATTTCCCGGATTTTCCGCCGCGAGCGCAACAGTTTTTTGAAGGGTTTAGCGCTGCTGCTGCAATTGATAATGATGCAATTTTGAATCTAGATTTTCCGCAGAAATTGGAGCAGTACGTCAAAAGTTGAGTTAAAATCGGTTGACGCTTTCCGGAATGATTAAAACTCCGTTGATTGAGGAAGCAGGCAGCGAACCCACTTTCGTCTGGCTTTGTCCGGGACTTGAGTAGATTTGCAAGGGTTTTAGGGAACGGCAATATGATTTATTTCATCGCAATTTGGACGCTGCTGGCTGTAATTTGCTGGGTTATCGGTACGGCGGTTTTGAATGCCTTAAACGCCCCAGAAGGAACGAGTTGGAGGCTCCGCGCGATCGCGGCGCTGTGGTTAGGTACGATTATCCTAGCGATCGCGTTATTGAGCGCATCCCTCGCCTTACCGCTATCGCCGCTTGTGGGGGGTGCAGTGGCGTTTGGCGGGGCTGGAATTGCACTCCTGTCAGCGCCGACACGAGAAGAACTCAAAGCACTCAAAGCACGCCTTTCTCCCGCCTTCCTGCTGGGCTATTTTGCGATCGCGGCGTTAGTTGCAGCGCTGATGGTTAAACAAGTCACCTGGTTCGATACGGGGCTTTATCACTTCGGTTCGATTCGCTGGATGGAGAAATATGGAGCCGTACCCGGTTTAGCTTTAATTAACAGCAAATTTGGCTTTATTTCCTCCTGGTTTGCCCTCGCTGCGCCCCTCAACCCCGAAAGTTTAGGCTCGCACGTCACCGCTGTCACCAATGGTTTCGTGCTATTGCTCGCAATTTTTCAGCTTGGAGCGAGTTTGGCGCGCATCATTAAGGGGGAGGGAAATATCGCAGATGGGTTGAGTGTAATTTTTCTGGCGATCGCGATTTTTTTGATGCGATTTACCACCTTTATGTCCGCTATTTCTATCTCGCCCTCCCCCGATATTCCGGTGATTATTTTAACGGGGATGATAGCTTGGACGATGCTTTTAATCGCGAGCTACGACACCGCTTCTCTTTTTACAGCCAATCTTCGGACGGACGCGCGCGCTATCCCTCTTATTTTAGCGACGGGGGCGGTGACAATCAAGCTCAGTGCGTTGCCGTTATTATGTATTGCTTGGCTATTTTATCTTTTTGACGAACCCCACAAAATCGCTGCGAATTCAGACTCAGAACCCTTACCTCAGTTGGGGAAAGCTAACGCTCTCAAGCGGGCGATTAAAGGGAGCGCGATCGCGGGAGTATTATTATTGCCGATGGTACTCGTCGGCTTAGTGACTTCGGGGTGTCCGCTCTACCCTTCGACCTTAATGTGCTTCAATTTTTCTTGGTCGATTTCGATCGCGACAACCGTGGCAGAACGGACTGCAATTAATGGTTGGATGTCCTGGTTCGATCCGCCGCCCGCCGGAGAAAATCAGTGGTTTTGGCTATTGAAGGAGTGGTGGAACCTTGCCAATTTTAATAAGGTTATGATTGTTGCGATCGTACTTTCCATTGCGATCGCAATTTATCTATTTAAAACCATTCGCTTTAACGAAATTCGCCCCTTCATTTGGTTATTCGCCCTGAGTGGGTCGGGAATTGTGTATATCATGACCCAAGCCCCGCTGATTCGTTTTGGTTTAGGCTACTTTATCGCAATACCGGCCCTGCTTCTTGCGATTGTATCGGACAAACTTAGCCATCAATTTCCGGTTAAATTGACTCGAAACTTCAAAAATATTTTTCTGAATGACCGAATGCGTTGGCTGGGTTTGCTGCTTGTTAGTGTAGCAATCGTTGGCATTTTGCGTAACGATTTGCGCGAGAATCTATTCATTCCCCCAGAATTGCCCCGAGAGGAAGTTTTCGAGGAAAAAGTCAACGATATCGATTACTTCATCCCCGCCGATCCGCCTAAATGCTGGGCTGCGACTCTCCCCTGCGCGCCCGAAGAAATCTCGAAGAACGTGCGCTTGCGAAATCCCGATCGCGGGTTAGATGCTGGATTTGTTAATCGGAAGTAGGGCTTAAAATAGCGGCTTATCCTATCGTTATACCAATTAAAAATTAAAAATTAAAAATTAAAAATGAAGAAACCTAGATATAATGTGTCGTCCGAACTCGGAGAATTGGTATTATGCTCAAATATAGCGCTACTTGAAAGATGAATAATGAATGGGGAATGGTTAATAATAAATACTTCAACGACTGTTAGAATTTCTCTCTCACCCCGTCTCCTCGTCTCCCCCTCTTCATTATTCATCATTCATCATTCATTATTCACCCCCTCACCCCCTCACCCCGTCTCCCCATATCCCCCTCACCCCTACAAAGTTAATGCAAGAAATGACGAATTCCCGTCAAAACCATGACGACTCCTAACTCATCGGCGGCTTGAATCGAATCCTTATCGCGAATCGAACCGCCCGGTTGAATAATCGCCTCAATTCCCGCCGCTGCTGCACTGCGAACCGAATCGTCGAAGGGGAAGAAGCCATCGCTGGCTAAGGTTGCCCCTTTCGCCCGTTCTCCTGCTTGTTCGAGGGCAATTTTTGCCGAACCAACGCGATTCATCTGCCCCGCCCCAACTCCGAGGGTGACGCGATCGCGCGTGACGACAATTGCATTTGATTTTACGTGCTTGGCGAGCTTCCAAGCAAAGGCCATCTCGGCCATCTGTTCGGGCGTAGGTTGCTTTTGCGTCACGACTTGCCAAGTTTGCGGATCGTCAATTTCATCGTCCGCCGCTTGCACTAAAAATCCACCTGCAATAACCTTAACGGTTTCCCGTTCGCCGCGATGCAAATCTGGCAGCAGCAGCACCCGCAAATTCGACTTTGCTGCTAAAATTTCCCGCGCTTGGGGCGAGCAATCTGGGGCTACAATACATTCGAGAAAGGTTTTCTTCAGTGCGGTTGCTGTAGCTGCATCAATCGTTTGGTTTACAGCGACAATGCCCCCAAATGCAGACACCGAATCGGCGGCAAACGCCTTTTCGTAAGCTTCGACGAGGGTACTGCCCACCGCCGCCCCGCAAGGATTGGTATGCTTGAGGATCGCGACTGTCGGTTCGTCGGCAGGAAATTCCGCAATGATGCGCCGCGCGGCTTCAAGATCGACTAAATTGTTATAGCTGAGTTCTTTTCCTTGCAATTGCTCGGCACTCGTCCATCCCGTCGTTCCGGTTTGATACCAGGTTGCGCTCTGGTGGGGGTTTTCGCCGTAACGCAGCGATTGATGTTCTTGACCAGCGAGGGTATATTGGGAAGCGGGCTGTTGGGTGACGACTTCGGTAAAATAGCTGGAGATGGCGCGATCGTAAGCCATTGTCATCGCGAAGCCTTCTGCCGCGCGCGCTTGCCGAAATTCGAGGCTGGTTTCGCCGTTATTGTCGCGCAATTGCTGTAAATAGTCTTCGTAACGGGTGGGATTGCACAGTACGGTGAGATGCGCGCAGTTTTTCGCCGAAGCGCGCAACATTGCGGGGCCGCCGATATCGATCTGCTCGATCGCGTCGGCTACGGTACAATTGGGCTGCGCGATCGTTTGCTCGAATGGATACAGATTAACCACCACCAAATCGAGCGGACGAATCCCATTCGCCTCCAAATCTGCCACATCTTGCGGCAAATCGCGCCGCGCCAAAATTCCGCCGTGAATGCGCGGATGTAAGGTTTTCACCCTACCGCCCAAAATTTCCGGCGAACCCGTATAGTCGCTAACTTTCATGACAGGAATCCCTGCATCGATCAGCGTTTTCGCCGTTCCGCCACTGCTAATGAGTTCAAACTCAAACGCTTCGACTAATTGCCGTGCGAGTTCGACAATTCCGGTTTTATCCGATACACTCAGCAGTGCTAAACGTTTCATATTCCCTCCAACGCGATTTAGTGCATTTTTTAGCATATCGAGAGTTGGCAATTTTGCTGAAAATATTTAGCTTCCTTTTCGGTTTGCGAAGAATAGGAGCCGAGGTGCTATTACAGGGCAGTAGTCAGATGGCCGCTCGTAACTTGCGAGGCTGGTTAGCGATCGCGGATTGCAGATTTCGGTTTTAAACGCCAGAGTTCTTGATATTTTCCAGCATAAACTCTCTCCACCTTATAGTTTTTCGATTGTTGAAACTTTTGGAGCCAATCTTTCGACGGATTCAATAAGAATAAATCGCTAAAGTTGCCCGATATATCTTGAGATAAATCGGTCGGACTCAGGAATTTAATTTGTGTCTTCGGGTCGAGGACATAGCTCAGTGATAAAATATCTCGCGAGTTAAAACTAGCAATTATTAGCCCCCGATCGGCTTGATTGACAATTTCAGCAATAGCAGGATTATCTTGATTATAGTATTTATTCCACCAACTTTGAGCTTGGGAACTGACAGCACAAGATAAAACGTTAAGTCCAAAAAAGAGAACTAAAATAAGTTTAAAAAATCTTTGTTGTAAACTCCCAGCCTTAGCGGTATCGAGTTGACGCGCAAAAAGATAAGCAACTGATAATTGGATTCCCAAGTAACAGGGGATAAAGTATCTCGCTCCAATCGAACGTCGCCCCCCCAACAGCAAATCTTGCAATACGATGAAAGCTCCTGTTGTTCCAATTAAAAGCAGAATCAACAGCCAGACTCTAAGAGACGCACGCGCGATCGAAAAATAAAGAGCATATCCCACTAAAATCGCGATTGCCAAGAAAATTAAATAGATGAGCGGATTGGATTCGTTAAAATCGACATCAAAGAAGACTCGCATCAAATTGAGAAACGCGATTTTTAACAAAGGCACTATCTCGATCTTTACGGTCGCCCACAGCGGCGAACTAAAGTCTCGAACGCTGAGTAGCCAGGGGATAAAAGCTAGACTTCCAGCGAGCGAGGAAATGAGATAAGAGATCGATTTTTTGTTAAGTCTAAATTTTTCCGCGATCGCTACATAAAGCCCATGAGCTAAAAGAACGAGACAATGGAGCAAATAGCTATATAAACCCAGGATTATCGTGAAAGAATAGAATATCCAACTGAGTTTGGTATTGCACCGTAACGCTTGCAAAAGTGCCGCACTAGAGAGTAAAATTATTACAGTCCAAAGGGCATATTCTCTTGCTTCTTGAGCGTATAAAACATGAAAGGGAGAAATGGCAAAAATAGCAGCGAATAACCCTGCCGCTCGTGAGGAATTAAATAAGTTGAATCCCAGCCAGTAGGCACAAGGTAAAGCCAACAAGCTGATGACCGCAGACGCAGTTCTAATGGTGGCGACTGAATCTCCAAACCACCCAACCCATAATCGAAGTAGGGCATAATAAAGGGGAGGATGCAGAGCATCGAGTTGAGGAGCATTCTTGATGATGTCGATGGCGCTTCGATTGGGATTGAGACGCTGGTATTTTTGCAAATCCTCTGCACTCACAATATGCCCCGTTACTTCTGTGTCAATCTCGGTAACTGAGTAACCCGAAAGCCATAAAGACGTGAAAGTTTCATCCATCCAGTAAACTTTGCGATCGAGATTGGTAAATCGAAAGAAAATGCTAAGAATTAAAAGCAGAATGATGAGGAGGCGGAGTGGATTCTGCCTCATATAATAAAACTGTTCTCTAGCGAGGTTCATAGCTAGCCTTACCCTTCAATAAAGAAATTGGAGAATTGAGGAGAAAGTGTATGAGAATTATAAGCGACGCATCTAGGATGCTTCGAGAAGAAGCTTCTCCTACCTTCTGGCTCGAGGATAAATCTCAAGTCAGGTGCATCTTAGCTAATGATAATGGACAATTATAGCCTTAAATTCTCGCGCTTTCCTAGCTGCACCGGCTTTGCTCTCCCAGTCACCTACAATTTAAAATAACTTTTTGACTAAAACCACTAAGCTATGATGGAAAGAGAAAGAGTGAAAATGCACCAATCGCTCTAGATTCTTAGTTTTTGCGATAACAACCCAAGTTCTAGCTATGAATAAACTCGGTAAAAGCCTACATCAGTGGATGAGAAAATACGGAATTATTCTGTTCTTGAATAGTTTAATTCTCGTCCCTTTGTTAGCGCTAGCCGCCTATATTAAATTTGCAGGACTCTACAATCCAGACCAACACTCTCGCAGAGTTCAAGTTCTCATTCGTTTATTTGACGAACCTTTCTGGGCTTATCAACCCTATCTCGGATTATTAACGAACATCTCCGAACTCTTATGGTGTATTTCCGCAACCGTCTGTTTATTCAGTTTCTTCCTTCTTAAAGCCCTTCGAGAGCGCCGCAAGGCAGATTACTTTATTTTATACGCAGGAATTTTACTGGCAATCTTGCTCATTGATGATATGTTTCGCATCACGCTAATGTTGGCATTATTTGCTAAAGTTCCCAAGGTTGTTATGTATTCAATTTATGGCGGCGCAGCAATTGCTTACGGCTTGTATTTTTGGCGGCGAATCCTCCTAACTCCTTATGTGTTGCTTATCCTTTCGGGTTTTTTATTCGTTCTATCCGCTCTCGCAGACTCGACTCATTTCCAAGGGACGGGAACGCCAATTATGCTAGAAGATGGAACGAAGTTTTTAGGAATCCTTAATATTGCGATTTATTTTAGTAGAGTCTGCACGCAAGAAATCGCGCGATCGCGCAATTAAGGCGGGAACGGGAGAACTCATGCTTTCAAGTTGAGTAAGACGATAAACGAGCATTACCAAAATGATTGATATAGCGTTTTTCCTTTGCGTGAGGTACAGTTCCAAAAATCAAATCCGTAGGGGCGCGGATTTCGAGGTCGCCTCGAAATTAAACGCCGCTCCGTAGGGGCGAATGGTATTCGCCCGCTGGGTGTACCTCATCCATGTGAAAACTGCTATAAGAATTGAGTTGCCAAATTTTGAGTGTCGAGCGCTTTGATTATTGGTTCTGCAAATCGGCTTCAACTTGGCAAAAAACTTTTTGGAGAACGTTGCGGTAGTGGGCGAGGCTAAAGGCGTTCAGCGCTTTTTGGCGAGTTTGTTCCCAATTAACAGGATAAGCGGTTCCGTTCGCGATCGCGGCGATCGCTTCTGCGATCGCTTCGGAAAACGGCTCGCACATCCACAAATCAACCTCCGACTCGAAGAATTCATCAAAGGCAGGCGCTTTCATATTCAATGTCGGCAAACCCATAATCAGCGCTTCTACAACTTTAGTGGGAAGGCTGGCTCTTGCGCCCTCGCCATCCATAAATAAACCTAGCACTAAATCGCAGTTTTCCACTAAATACTGAGGTAAGGAACCGTCGGAAAATCGCAAGTCTTTATTGAGAGTAACGCGATCGTCTAAACCATCGGCTTTTAGCTTTTCCTGATAGTTATAAAAAACTTGCATATGACCCGTTGGCGGAATCCCAAAGAGATGACACTGATAATTTATGCCTTTTTCTTTTAATATTTTTAAAGCTTGAATGATGTCATCCAATCCATGAACTGCTTCAAAAGTTCCCCACCAACAAATCCGTATAACTTCTTCTAAATTTTGCCGATATTGTTTAACTTTCATGGCTGCTAAAGCCGGATCGGGGAAAAGCGGGCTAACAAAAACTTTGCGGCGATCGATCTCCGTATTTAACAGTTTTTCCCAGTAATTGAGTTCGGATTGAGAAGCGGTAACACTATAGTCTGCTTGGGTTAAAGCAATAATATCTTTAGCTTTAAGTTCGCGTGCTTCTTTACTATTCTCCTCGAATTTATTCATTTCTTTGACTTGGCGATCGTACAAGCAAGAAGTCATTTCAACCACCAACTTTTTCTTAAAAAGCCTTGCAACTTTTAGTGCTTCTAAAACCGAATTATTGTTGAATGGCAACACATAAATGACATCTGCCAAAGTTGCTTTAACAAAAAGCTCGATCCCATAAGCACCAGACAAGATCGCGCGCATAACTTTAGAAACAAAATCTCGTTTTACGCCTCTTTCTTGATAAAACTCCGGACACACCCAAGAAATCCGATAGCCAAAATCCATCAGAAACTTGACTAAATTCTCCGAACGGTAAGCACCGTAAGAGTTGCCGTACAATAATACCTTGAGTCTGCTTTTAGTGATTGCCATCTTAATTCGTGCTACTTTTAATCTAAATAGGAATAGAACTGTTATTTGCCCGCATTGAGAATCGAATTTTTAACGGTTTTTTAAGAAACAGCAAGAAGATTTTTAGCGATTTTATAAAGTGCGGATCCGATGACTTTTGTTTGTCGCAGAGACGAAGGATCGTTTTTAATAAAATGCCAAAGATATCGAGCGGCTAACAATCCTTTCTCTCGAGTTAACTCCCCAGAATCAAGACTTTTAAACGTCATATACTTGTAAAAATTAGCTAAGCTAAACTTTTTAAGATAGCGTAACGATTGGGGGGCAGTTGCAAAGGTTTTGGAGATCGCTTGCAAAGCTCCTGCTTCGTGTCGGTCAAAATTAAACGACATAGAATTTGGGGAAACGCGATATAAAACCTGGGGAAAAGGCACGGCGACAAAAGGATATTGAGCCGACAGTCGCAAATACATATCCCAATCTTGGCAAGTTGGAACTAATTTATCAAATTGACCGACTTTTTGAAAAGCTTGCTTGCGAATTAAGGGATTTGAACCATTTTCTAAAAAGTTCCCCAACAACAATTTTTGATAAACATCTCCATTCGCGGTGACGTGCATTCCCGATCGCAAGAATTGACCGGATTCGTCGATATAATCCGTCCAACTGTATGCAACCGCAGCTTCAGGATGTTGTTCGAGGGCTTCGACTTGGGCTGCTAACTTATCAGTCGTCCAAAGGTCGTCAGCGTCCAAGAAAGCCACAAATTCGCCCCTCGCGCGATCGATTCCTCGATTGCGACTCTCGGCTAAGCCAGCATTGGGGAAAGAAAAGACGTGAATGCGATCGTCTGGAATGGCTTTAATGATGTCGGCAGTGCTATCTGTGGAGCCATCATCAATTACAATCAATTCCCAATCCGTAAAGGTTTGTTGCCGAACGGATTGAATGGTGTCTCGTAAAGTTTTTTCGGCATTATAAGCGGGAATAATCGCTGAAACTTTAGGCATAACTCGCTCCCAGAATCTCTCAAAAAAGTCAAAAATTTAGGGTTAAACTTTACTAAATCGAGTCGATTAGTGCGCTGTAACCCCAATCTTTAATAAAGATTTCCCCTCATAAGAATCGGGAATCGGCATTCCCATCAAATGCAGAATTGTGGGGGCGATATCTAAAGCATGGCCGAGCGGAAGCGAGGAACCCGGTTCGATTCCCGGCCCTGTAGCCATAAAAAAGATATCCGAGCGATGCCCTCCCGATCGCGGCGAGGGAGCCGGTCCTATGCGTCCGAACTCGGGACTGTCGATAACATCGATCGCGCGATCTTTGTGCCAGAGGACAATCAAATCGGCATCGGGAAGCTTAGAACTCTCCTCAGTAGCAGAGGCTCGCGTCCGCAGAACTTCCTTAACAACCGGCGCGCCCGTGCGCGCATCTACGAGATCGTAGAGTTTTTGCGTTAGCTCCTGACAAAGCGCCTCGTAATCGGCGGGAGCGACGATTCCCCCCGCTTCGCGTCCTTGCAAGTTAATGCGGATATGCCCGTCTGAGAAGCTGGGCAGGGCAAACGCTTTCATCTGCGGCCAGAAGCGTTTGTACCACATTGCGGGCTGATAAAAGTAGGGGTGGGATTGTTTTTGTAACTCGAAGGGAGACAGGAAATCAGGCTTGTTAGGCTTGCGGAAGAATTGCGCGATGCGATCGCCCCATTCAATCGGAGCGCGTCGCCGCAACCATCCCATCAAGGGATTAGGTTCGTGCTTGAGCCGCCAGAGTGCTTGCAGCCAATCCCATTCCGAGCGATCCGCGTAGGGCGGCGGTGGCGGGGCGCTCGTTTTGCTCGCCGCTAAACCGTACTGACCCGGAAAGTTATACCGATAGAGGAGTTCGGGGATAAAGACCATGCTCGGTAAGTCCGTAGCATTATCGCACATCCCCGAATCGGAGAAGATGACGATATAAGCCTCTTCGGGCGCGATCGCTAAAATTTCCCCAATCGCCTTGTCGAGCGCTTGAAACACTTCCAGCAAGGGATCGCCCTCAACGCGAGATGCAAAAGTCGAGTAAAGAGGATGACTGGGCTGACTGAGATGCCAGAGCGCGTGTCCGGCATGATGGGGTTCGCCAAAGAGCGTCAGAAATAAATCCCACCGCTCCCGCTGCAACAGATCTCGACAAATTGCCGCGCGACGGGACGTACTGGTTTTGAGTCGTTTGACAAATCCCTGGAGGGTTTTTAGATTGCGAATATTCGGGTCTAAGTGGCGGATGGGATTCGTGCCGTACTTATCAATCAGTTCTTGGAGGAGGTGAGGGGGCTGAGATTGGCTCTCGGCGCGAGGACTGCGCTCGCCCCACGCCAGGATTTGAATGCCGTTAACGCGATCGCAAACCCGACCTTGAGGCATATCGAATACCGCCGTGCGGCAGCGCTCCCCCAAAGCATAAAAAGGTCGAGCGTCGCTTAAAGCCTCTGCGAATTCGTCGCCATGAAGTTTTTTAACCTCATAGGTTTGCGGCTGGAACTCAATCGCCGTCCAATACCCGGTACTTTGAGGCGAACGTCCCGCTAACAAACTAATGGCGGCGGATTCTGAAACATAGGATTCGACCGTTTTTAAGCGCGCGTAAACGCCGCGATCGCGCAAACGCCGCAAATTTTCAAGGTAGCCTCGCTCCATCCAGGTTTCGAGAGTTTGGGGATCCGTACCGTCTAAGCCAAGGGCAATTACTGGAGTATTCATAAATTTCGTCTTAAGGTATTAGCACTGGTTATCCGACAATTTTTGCCTTCGCGATCGCCTCTTCTTTCGAGACTGCCAGATTGTTCTGAAGATTCACTCGAACATTTCCCCGTTGCTGTTGGAACCAATAAAAGGGGCTGAGCATCGTGTTGAGGTAGTAACGCAACTCGCAAGCAGCAACCAAATCGGTCGCGATTTGCCCTCGGTATTTGAGGACGTGCAGGACAATGCGACGCAAGCTCCCGAACCCGAGCTTTAGGATAATCGCGAGTCGCTCGAGACTCGTTGCGCCAACCAGTCTCAGCCCGCACACCCCTCGGCCAGTATCCCGCATCAGACGCAAGAGATAATCTCGAGTCAGTCGGGAACTGGGGATGGAATGATAGCTGTGGAGCGTGGGACAGTACCAAATTTCCCAACCCGCTTGATGAAGGTACAGCAGGGCTTCAAAATCTTCATTGGCTAACAAGGAATTGCCGACGCGACCCCCGAAGGCTAAGCGATCGGGAACGCTATCCAACCAAGCTTGTTTTCGTACTACCAGTCCCGCACCGGGAGGAAGACAGAGGCTTTCCGGTTTGTAAAGATGAGGGTTGGTTCCTCGCTCGCGAATCGCTAAAAAAGACGCAATGCGTTGAAAATTTTCGGGCGGCTGAACTTCAAAGTCGCCGTGAACTTGCCCGCCATAAGCCCCGGCGCTTGGATATTCCTGACCAAACTCACAGGCGCAATAAACCCAATCGAGCGCAGGACAAAGGTCATCATCGATAAAACCCACCCAAGTTCCTCGGGCTTCGGTCATCGCTCGCTGACGAGCATAAGCAAGTCCTTGTTCTTTTTCGCAGCTATATCTTAACGGAAACTGTTTTGTCCATCGAGTTTGGTAGTCGCGAACGACTTGTTCGGTTCCATCGGTACTATTATTATCAATCACAAGAATTTCCCAAGCAATCGTTTCGGTATTAACTTGTTCTTGCAATCGTTCTAAAAGCGAGGGTAAGCGCAGCGCTCCGTTATAGGTGGGAATAGCAATTGTGAAGTCGGTCATAACACCCTTTTATGATTTGTATTCTCTGAGGGGCATGGTCAAAACAATCTATGCACGCTTAGTCGTTCAAAACGACAAGCGAACAGCGTCAGGCAGATTGGGCGAACTCGATACCATCCAGGGCAGCTTTGCTTCGTGCAGTTCAGCCGTATAAATGTCGTCATCTTCGACCTCAAAACTCGCGAGCTTATTCTGAGCTTTTCGAGAATAAATCACTTTAGCCAGATGGGCAAAAGTTGTGGCAGAAAGTAATGAGGGATAAATCAATTTAAGACCGTCAATGAGTTTTCCTCGTTTGAGACCGACTAATCCCCAATGTAATTCTAAAAAAGCGCAGACATCTTCACTCTTGGGGAGCAAAGATGCGTATTTTGGGTGAACCCGTTTGTATATTTTTTGTTTGATTGAAATGTTAGTATTGAGCCGTTGTTTTAAGGAAAGCTGTCCGGAACAATTTCCCCGCCATATCGTTCTGTAGGCAAGCGCTTGATTGATAAAAATCGCATCCCCAAACTGAGCGATTCTAACCCAAGATTCGATGTCGTCGCCGTCGCCATCGAAGTCTGAATTCCAGCCGCCGGACTCGATAAACGCTGCTTTTTTGACGGCAACTTGTACCGGAGTGCCAAAGGGCAGCATTTCAATGAGCATTCCGTAATGGATGTCTTCTTGCAAAATGTAGAAGGCTTTGGCGGTTCCGACTGGAGCGGTACAGTTAAGTTCTTTACCGTCCGTATCGACTTGGAAAGCTTGGCAAGAACAGATTGCAGCTTGCGGATGAGACGCGATCGCTTTTGCCATGACTTCAACGCAGTTCGGCGCGAGATAGTCGTCATCGTCGATGAACTTGATCCATTCGCCGCTTGCCGCAGCAACGCCAGCATTAACGCTCTTGGAGTGTCCCAGGTTTTGAGAGTTACGATGGTAAATAACCTGGTGTCCCAGACTCTTGGCATATTCTTCCGTCCCATCGTTAGAGCCATCGTCTACAATGACAACTTCACATACAGAAGTTTGTTGTAGTGCAGATGCAACGGCTCTTTGCAGAAATGGTAATCGGTTGTACGTTGGAATTACAACACTCACTTTCATAGCATTCTAAAGAGGCGAGCAATAATTAGATTTATTGAAATCTCAACTCTAATCAATATTTAGGAGTATTGCTTCGCTCTATTACGAATTGCTTGAGAATTTTACATAATCTTTAAATAGAGGGTTTGAAACTACCGAATTGCGTGCAATCTTTCTTAAAAAATCGCTATCGTGCTACAAATTACTTTAAAATGTCTTACAAGCTGTGGCCTTTAATGTTTTGACACTCCCCTGTCGGTCTACTTATCTACCTCTCAAGATATAGCGCTACTCACCGAAGAATGAACGCTCTCTAAAGCTGAAAGCATTGGCTGGTGGGCGCTGCCCACCCTACTTAATGTCCTAACCGATCTGCCTAGTGCTATACAAGGGTGGGCATTGCCGACTTTATGCCTTTTTTTTAGGTTCAATTCCAGCAACGGTAATGCCCACTCGCGTAATTTTGTCAAGACTGAGTAGTTGATTGAGCTTGTCGAAATGCGGAAGTGAGGGAGGCTTTAAACCCACTTTTCGGTAAAAGATCGCTTTCGATCGCGTCGAGATATTGAGTGACGGCGCGATCGATCCCGAAGTCTAGCGCGCGCCGCTCGAGCAGTTCGGTATCGAGTGGGCGATCGATCGCTAATTGCATGGCTTCGGCCAGGGCTTCGACATCTTCTACCGGCACGAGACGACCGTATTTTCCACTATCGAGAATTTCCCGAGGTCCGTAGGGGCAATCGGTAGCAACGACTTGGCAACCGCAGGCGAGGGCTTCAATTAACACGGTGGGCAATCCTTCCCAACGGGAGGACAAGACGCAGGCGCGAGCGCGACTCATGTAAGCGTAAGGGTTGGGGGTAAATCCCGGTAGGGAGACTTCGCTTTCTAAACCCAATTGCTCGATCGAGGTTTCGAGGGCAGGGCGCTCTTTACCTTCTCCGAGTAAAATCAGTTTGGCTTCGCGTTGCTGTCTGAGGCGGGCGAAGGCGCGCAGGAGCGTGGGAAAGTCTTTCGCTTTCTCCAGTCGTCCGACACCGAGGAAAACGGGGGGAGCAGAGGGAGCGAACCAAGGATGTTCGAGGGGGGCTTTGGCTTTGGCGGCGAAATCGCGATCGAGGGCTGGGTTGTAGATTACGTCAATCTTGCCGGAGGGAAAGTGCAACCATTGTTCGAGGGTAGAAGCCATATCTTTGGAGACAGCAACGACGCGATCGGCTTTTGGGTATAGCCCGCGCATGAGGAGAGGAAGCAGTTTGCTGCTCGGTTCGTTACTGCGTCCCGGCTTTTGGAACAGGAGGTTATGCTCGATGAGAGTGAGATGGGTAGGAAATCGAGCCAGAGTGCGCGCGATCGCGGTAACGACATTGACAAAAATCAGATGGGAGAATAGGGCAATGGGCTTTTCTTGGCGCAGATAGCGAATGAGGGGCGGAATCAGGGCTAGCGCGCTCTTAAAGTTCGGGGAGATCGGCGTTTTCAGGTCGATGATTCTGACTTTTGGAGGGATTTTAGCAGCATCCAAACCATCGGCGCGATCGAGAACCAGATCGATCTCGTAAGGATAGTGCGTCAATCCGCGAACTTGGTTCAGGACGACGGTTTCTAGTCCTCCGCCCAAATTGTGCATGAGAACGGCAACACGGGGTGAATTCATGGTAGGGAGACGGGGTAACACTGAAAAGAAGAGAGCGGCAAATTTTAACTTCGGGCGATGAGGCAGATTTTAGCTCGAAGTTAAAACGATCGAGCCTACAGAAAGGTAGAGAGCGAGCCGATAAAAAGGTAGAGATTTAAGCCGACAAATAAAAAGAAAGCTATCGTTTAAGATAGCTCCCTGATTCTGATATGAAGTTAAGAAAGTAATTCCTTTCGGAATGTTCCCTCAACTTGTGTTTGTTGCAAATTGCTCTTAGACAGACTTTTTGTTGCGGCGAGATGCAGCCATTAAGCCACCTACTACGCCTAAACCGAGTAAGGTTGCGGGTTCGGGAACTGCGGCAGTCGTAGAAACGGCAGAAAGCGTGAAGTCGGAGTTTCTGAAGCTGGTTGCGGAACCGTTTGACAAAGCCGTGATGGCAAAGCCGCCAATTTCTTGACCGCCGAAGAGATTGGATAGGAGATAAGAACCGCCACCGCCAACGACAGAGGGAGAAACGTTAGAAACGCCTCCTGAAGTGGTTACAGCAGTTGTATTGCCGGTAACGGTTAAGTCAGCGAAGAGGCCGAGCAGATTGCCAGCGGCATCTAAAGCAGTAATTCTTGCCTTTTCAAACACCTTGTCTGCGAAAACTCCAGGTTGATACATGAAGCTTAATTGCAGTGCGTCTAAGCTACCGAGGCTGGGGAACAATACCTTGAGGGTTTCGTCGCGATCGATTTCACCGCCGGAGGGATCGCCGTTGGCGGTATCTCGGAAATTCAGATTATCAGAATTCTTAGCAATGCCGATTCCTAAAATTCCACCCTCAGTCTTCTGGGTCATTTCAGGGCTATTAACGCCGGTTTTGGAAGCGGTTAAGGAGAAACCGTTAACGGTGCAAGTGGTTTGACCGACGCAACCTGCGCCGACAGCATCGGCAGCAGTAAAAGAGGCAGCGCTAACGGGGGTACCAGTAAGGGCAATTGCACCCGTTGCAAGTAAGCCTATTCCGGTGGAGAGTGTTTGCAGTTTCATGATAAGTAAGTTGGATTTCCCTAATTTCGTGGACTGGAATAGCGTGATGTTTTCAGAGCTAAGACTACATAGGGTATGGCTAGGTGCGATTATGCCCTTAACGTAGTTATAAGCTAAGACCCCCGAAGTTATAACTAGCCGTTCCCTTGTTTCTATAATTTCAGGATAAGGGATAATTCTGAGGACTGCCAATTGCCTCACCGTATCTTTACTAAATCTTTAAGCACAGAATAATGTTTTTATGGTTTTAGTAAAGTTTTCTGGAATTCGGTAGCAAAGCGCACAGTTTGAATGACACTTTTACTGATATATGCCCCCGTTCGGAGCGCGATCCCCGCAGTTAAGCTAAGATTTTTGTGCTTTTTGTCGGTGCAAGTTTTGGTTGGATACTTAGGTGGCGTTTTTTGAAATCGGTGAGGGTGCTGAGCTTAGGAGCTTTTGCGTATAAGAATGTTGAGGGGCGGTAAAGATATCCTGAGTTCTACCGATCTCGACAATCTGACCGGCGTTCATGACGGCAATGCGATCGCAGAAAAATCGGGCGACGGCGAGGTCGTGGGTAATAAAGAGGTACGTTAAGTTAAAGTCTTGCTGTAAGGACTTCATCAAGTCGAGGACTTGCGTTTGGACGGTGGCATCAAGCATACTGACGGGTTCGTCGCAGATCACGAGTTGCGGGCGGGTAATCAGGGCGCGCGCGATCGCAACCCGCTGCTGTTGTCCGCCGGAGAGTTCCCTCGGATAGCGCCCGTAGTAGTCGGCGGTGGGCGTAAGTCCGACGCGCTCTAACATTTGTTCGACTTGCTGTTTGGCTTCGGCGGGCGTGGCGGCGAGGTTGTGGATAAACAGGGGATCGGCGATGCTTTCTCCGAGGGTCATTAAAGGATTCAAACAAGCCAGCGGATCTTGAAAGATCATTTGCAAGTGGCGACGCAGGGCGCGCAGTTCGCCGGTGGATTGCTGGGTTAAGTCGCTGCCCCGAAATTCAACTGTACCGGTGGTGGGGGGGACAAGTTGGAGAATGGTGCGCGAGAGGGTGGATTTCCCGCATCCGGATTCTCCGACTAAGCCCAAGATTTCGCCGGGAAACAATTCAAAGCTAATGCCATCAACGGCTTTGATAACTTGCTTTTTTTGGCCGAGGAGGTTTTGCAGGAAGCTGGTTTCGAGGGTGTAGTGCTGGCTGAGGTTGGAGACTTTGAGGAGGGGAGTTTGTGGGGCGGTTGGGGGCGGTAGGATTGGTTTCTCGTCTTGGAGGTGGAAGGCGGATTCGAGGAGCGATCGCGTGTATTCGTGCTGGGGATTGAGGAGGATCGATCGCGTCGGCCCGGTTTCGACAATTTTACCTCCATTCATTACGGCGACGCGATCGCAATATTCCCCGACCATCGCTAAGTCGTGGGAAATCAGCATCAGAGCGAGATTGCGCTCCCGACACAAGCGCGTAAGCTCCTGTAAAATTTCCGAAGCGACAGTAACATCCAAACTGGTGGTCGGTTCGTCGGCGATAATAAGTTTGGGTTCTAAAAGGAGAGCGAGCGCGATCGCAACGCGCTGGCGCATTCCGCCGCTAAACTCGTGAGGATACTGTTCCCAACGACTGGCCGGAATTCTCACTGCTTCTAAGGTCGCGATCGCTTTTTCCTTCGCTAGAGCGCGAGACAGTCCGTTTTGGTGCGCTTGTAGGGTTTCGATGCAATGTTCGCCAATCGTCATTAACGGATCTAGGCGCGTCATCGGATCTTGAAACACCAGCGCCACGACTTCCCCCCGAAACAAGCGCAATTGCTGCGGTGTTAGCCCGAAAACCGAGCGATCTTCAAATAAAACTTGTCCTTCAACGCGCGATCGGGAGGGCAGTAAACGCATCGAAGCGCGTCCGATGGTCGATTTCCCGCATCCGGACTCGCCCACGAACCCTAAAATTTCTCCGGGCTTCAAGGCAAAAGATACGCCATCTACAGCTAAGGGCGCTCGCTCGAAGGACTGGCGTTGGGGGTAAGCAACTCGTAGGTTTTCGACAACTAGCAAAGGGCTGGACATTAATTTAGCGATCGATAATATAGTGAATCGTGAATCGTGAGTATTAGCAATCCTTCTCACCCCGGTCGCTGAGTCTCGACTTCAATCGACCCACTATTCCTTCTCTTCCGAACGATAAACAATTTTACGCATCAAATACGAAATCGCATAATCTCCTTCAGGGTGTTGGGCGAGCTTATCGGCGAGTTCAAACACTGCTTCTGCTAGCGTCGGCCCTAATTTTTCAATTGTCGTTTGCCGTTCGCTGTTGAGGGAGCGATAGTGTTCGACTTTTGCCTGCCATCCCGGCTCGAATAATTGTTCGATGCTCGCACTCAGCCCGAGTTGCGTCAAAACATCCCATTCGCCCGCGTCGCACCAAATGCCCCCGCACTGCGGGCAGCGATCGACGAAAAACGACGTTTTAATATTGACTTTGGCGCGGGAGAGATAGCGGCGACATTGGGGACAGAGTGCGGCGCGAGCATCGAGGGAAGAGGGGCTGAATTTAAGATCGAGGTTTTGGTTGAAGGCTTCTGCCTTGATGGGGGAGATGGATTGTTGGGTTTGCCATTGTTGGTAATTTTCTGCCGGAAGCCAAGTTCCCTGACATTCCCTACATTCTTTGACGGCAAGGTCGGGTGTTAAGCTCCCTTCGGTTAGATCGACCTTGTTACATTTAGGACATCTCATAAAACGTCTCGATTCGATAATTGAAATTCAGTAGCCTAGGCGGTTTGCGCTGTCTCCGTCCGGGGTGTTCGCAATTTTCCTATTGTATCTGCTCGGGGACTCCTGCCTCACTGTTCGCTTAAAATGTTAGCGAACAGTAGGCAGTTTGATGATTTTTAAAGTCGATAAGGGGGAATTTTTTTAAATTTTTGGGGCTTGCTTTTTTTTGCGGGCTTGATTATACTATTCTTATAATGGAAATCTGTCTAAAAATTTGAAAGTTTCGTCTATTTCCATTATTTAAATAATACCTTAAAAGTCAATATAAAACAAGTAAAAAATCAAAAAAAACATCATTTTTTGTTAAGTAAATTAAAGTCATGTTAAACGATGGGGAGAAAAAACGAGGGAAAATATAACGACGAGTCAGAGGTTCATGCTGATTACGGCAAATTGTGATGCGTTCAACACATCACCAACGTTAAAAAAACTACAATAGTTGGCGCGATCGCGTCCTGCAACTGCGAAACTAGATTCGACTGCACGTTCGCGGGAAAAATCTGAAAACCGTTCCGAATGCTAGTAGGCTCGGACAATTCAAGACCCCAACCGATTCTTTAACTCACGGTTTTGACACTCTACCGCCCTTTTAGGGCGGAGATTCTTAAGAGATTTTCACTTCTAGCGAAAAGCACCCAAAATGTAAAGCCGCCGAAGAACGGCGGGGTTTCAAACCCATTTTTCTGATGACTATGCAATTGGCAGCACGAGCAAACCAACTTTCCCCTTCCGTTACCTTAGCGATCTCGACGAAAGCCAAAGCGATGAAAGCAGAAGGCATTGATGTCTGCGATTTCAGCGCGGGGGAACCGGATTTCGACACGCCCGCCCACATTCGCGAAGCCGCCAAAGATGCCCTCGATCGCGGTAAAACTCGTTACGGTCCGGCTGCGGGCGAACCCAAACTGCGCCAAGCGATTGCCGCCAAGCTCCAGAAAGACAACGCCCTCAGCTACCAACCCGAAAATATCATCGTCACCAACGGCGGCAAACAATCGCTCTTCAATCTAATACTCGCCCTCATCGAATCGGACGATGAAGTTATCATTCCCGCGCCTTATTGGTTGAGCTACCCAGAAATGGTCAAACTCGCAGGCGGCAACCCCATCATTATCTCGACGGAAGCCAGCAACGGCTACAAACTCACTGCCGAACAACTGCGCCAAAGCATTACCCCCAAAACCAAATTATTAATTCTCAATACTCCTTCCAACCCTACGGGGGCCGTCTACAGTCCGGATGAAATCCGCGCCATCGCTGAAGTGATTGTCGAGCGAGATATCTTGGTTGTTTCCGACGAAATCTACGAAAAAATTCTCTACGATGGAGCCGAACACCTTAGCATTGGAGCCGTCAGCCCCGAAGCCTTCGCCCGCACCTTCATCAGTAACGGTTTTGCCAAAAGCTATGCCATGACGGGCTGGCGCGTCGGCTACCTCGCCGGAGCGGTGGAAGCGATTCAAGCCGCGACGCGCCTTCAGGGCCACAGTACCTCGAATGTTTGTACTTTTGCTCAGTACGGCGCGATCGCAGCCCTCGAAGGCTCCCAAGAACCCGTCCAAACCATGCTTGCCGCCTTCACCGAGCGCCGTTCCGTCCTCTTAGAAGGCGCGCGCGCTATCTCGGGGTTGAGTTGTAGCGTTCCCGACGGTGCATTTTATCTCTTCATCGATGTGAGCAAAACGGGTTTAGGCTCCCTCGACTTTTGCAAATCCCTGCTCGATGCCGAAAGCGTTGCCGCCGTTCCAGGCGTTGCCTTTGGCGACGATCGCTGCATTCGCCTTTCTTATGCGACCGATATGACCTCCATTCAAAAAGGAATCGAACGGCTCGAACGATTTGTTGCTTCTTGTTAACCCGTAGCCAGCTTGAAGTCAAAAAGCTGAAGAAAAGCTTTCCAGACTTGAAGAGTGTCTTAAGCTCAAACCCAGTAGGAACGTTATCTATAACGTTTCTACTGCGGGCGAAATTGAGGTAAAATTAAAGTAAGACAATAGAAGTCGAAATTCACCATTGAGGGTTAGGTTTTGTCGTTTTCTCGATGGGCTTGAGGCAGAGAAACTTAAATATTTCTGCCGTTTGCGTTCTGTCCCCTTCAAGTTTTGACAAAATCTAAAATTTTGAATATGGGATATGCAAAAATTCTTGTCGCGCTCGACGAATCCGTGCAATCAGAAATTGTTTTTAAAAAAGCGTTGGAACTGGCGAAAAGCAATGGAGCGCGTTTAATGCTTTTTCGCTCCCTGACCTTCGAGCATCCGAATGCCGTTTATACCGATCTTTACGGTCAGAACCTCGAGAGTTTTTCGGTCATTATGCAAGAACAACTCGAAAAAAACACCCAAAAGACCAAGGAACGAATGGAGCATTACAGTATGCTCGCCGACCGAGAAGGAGTTGAGACTGAATGGGATTGGAAACTGGGCGAAGCGGGGCTGTGGATTTGCAAGCTCGCTGAAACTTGGGGGGCGGATTTAATCGTTCTCGGTCGTCGCGGTCGTCAGGGGCTAGCGGAAATGCTGTTGGGGAGCGTGAGTAATTACGTGCTTCACCGCGCGCCCTGTTCGGTTTTAGTGGTTCAGGGCGTTGGGGTTGCTGAAAGCGAAGTACCGAGCGAGGAGTGAGCGAAAAAAGGGAACTGACGGACTAAAAACTTTAAAATTTGAGCCGCAATCCAAGAACGATTAAGTCTCGCTCGACTCCATCGAGTTCGGCAATTCTCGGCAGATAGCCCCATTCCTGGAAATTAAACTGTTCAAAGAGACTGAGGCTGGCGGTATTGTGAGCGAAAATGAAAGCAACTAACGTACTGAATCCTACGTCTCGAGCGCGATCGATCGCTTGTTGTAAAAGAAATTTGCCTATTCCGTGGCGGTGGTAGCAGGGATCGACATAGATGCTAACTTCCGCCGTCGAACGATAGGCGGGTCGCCCGTAAAAAGGACGAAAGCTCAGCCATGCGATGACTTCTCCTTTCAGTTCCACCACTAAGAGTGGGTAATGGGTGGGGGAGTGAGCGGCGAACCAATCGCACCGACTTTCCACCGAAACCGGCTCGGTATCTGCGGTGGCTTTACGATCGGGAATTGAGGCATTATATATCTTGACAATTTCGGGTAAATCTGCTTCGGCCGCGTCGCGAATCGTCGCCATGATTGGGTTAAGGATGGAGGTAGAGAATTTGCCAAGGACGTGGGAAGAAAGAGCGATCGCAAATAGAAATGCTTCGCTCTGGAGTGGAATGCACCTTAAAATCGAAGGATATCTTTGACAGCCAGTAGAAGCTTGAAAAATTGAGTTAATCAGACATCTTATCAAAGAAACCGACTGATTTAAAACTCGGCTCGAAGCGCCTCAATTCGCTGGCGGTTCGCGCCCAAGTCCGACTCTCCCAAACGAGAGGCAGAACGCACATTAATTTTTTGCGAGGGTTCATCGAGTAAAAATTCCACATCATCGACAAATCCCAACCAACGACTGCTGAATTCAGCGTAGAGGTAATCCTCAGTTTGGGCGAGAATTTGGGTTCGCGGGGTGCTGCGGACTAAAGCTTGGAGACGATCCATCGCCTCAGCAGCAGAACCGTCGTAAGTTAGGGGCGCGATCGCATTTTCGAGATTTGGACTTTGGGAGTTAACGCAATTGGGCGTATTCGGGCAAGGGGCGAGTTGTCCGGCGCGCGCGCCGAGGTTGTGGGGCTGCACTCCAGCGAAGAAAGTGGGACTATTTGGGAAGGCAAGGCGGAAAACAATCCAGGCGATCGCGATCGCAACGAACCCAAACAGCACGATACGCGGTAAAGTCAGCTTAAAGAGGGACGGCGTTTCTAGGGCAGACATGAAAGATTAAAGATCTCAAACTACAGTTTGCTAGCTATTGTATCGGCGAATTGCAATTTCTTAAGGGGGGGCTAGGGCATTACAATTCTAAGTGCAGAATTATCAAGCAACAAGCGTGGAATCAACGATTGGGATCGCCGTTCTCGGCACGGGATTCGGGCAAAAAATTCATATTCCGGGGTTTCAGTACCATCACCGCACGGAAGTTAAAGCCGTTTACCATCGCGATTTAGATAAGGCTAACGCGATCGCAACCTCCCACAACATCCCCTACGCCTCCGACAACCTCGAAACCTTACTCGCCCGCCCCGAAATCGATGCCGTCAGCATTGCTACGCCGCCCTTCCTCCACTACGAAATGGCGAAAACCGCACTCAATGCCAAAAAGCATCTACTGCTCGAAAAACCGATGGCGATGTCCGCCCGCGAAACCGAAGAACTCTACCATCTCGCCCAACAGCAAGGCGTTACAGCAATTGCCGACTTTGAATTTCGTTTCGTTCCCGCTTGGCAGTGCTTCGCCGAACACCTACAACAAAACTACGTCGGGCGCAAGCGCTTGATAAAAATCGATTGGCTTGTCTCCAGTCGCGCCGATGCAACTCGTCCTTGGAATTGGTACGCCCGCAAAGATAAAGGCGGCGGCGCGCTTGGTGCGGTAGGTTCCCACGCCTTCGACTACATTCACTGGCTGTTCGGTTCCGTTCGTCGCTTGTGCGCCCACTTAAGCTGCGCGATTCCGGAACGCCCCGATCCCCTCGAAGGGGGCAAACTCAAACCCGTCGATGCGGACGATACTTGCTTAATTATGCTCGAACTCGCTGACGGTACGCCCTGCCAACTGACGATTAGTTCGGTAGCGTATCAAGGACGAGGGCATTGGGTCGAAGTTTACGGCGATCGCGGTACTCTGGTCTTAGGCAGCAGCAACCTCAGCGATTACGTCCGCGACTTCCATCTGTTCGCCGCCCCTGCTGGCGAATCACTCCAAGAAGTCGAAATCCCCGCCCGCCTCGCCTTCCCCAAAACCTTTGACGACGGGCGTTTGGCTCCCTTTATTCGCGTTATCGAGCGTTGGGTTAGCGCGATCGATAGCGGACAATCTTTAGAACCTTCCTTAAAAGAAGGATATTACTCGCAACTGTTAATGGATTTAACCCATCAATCCAACGAAACTCGAGCTTGGGTTGACGTTCCCGAGTTATAACAGCTTTGATAGAGAGGAGACTCTCGCTCGCACGCTCTCGCCAGCAAGTTGAGTCGCGATTGAGGAAGACACCGCGCACCCTGGATAATTCATGCAAGATAAAATCCCTCGCAAAAGAGTTCAACTCAACCTCCTCCAAGCCTTTCGAGGAGTTGCTGCTTTACTGGTTATTCTCTTCCATATCGACCAACTTAGTAACGAAACACTAAAACAGCCTTTTCTCTTCGATTTCTTCAAATTTGGTTCGGCTGGAGTCGATTATTTTCTCGTCCTCAGCGGTTTTGTCGCTATCTACGCCCACTGGCACGAACTCGGGCATCGCAGCTTTGAGAATTTCAAAACCTTTCTCCTCAAACGCTGCATCAGAATTTATCCCGTTTACTGGATTATTTCTCTGATTGTTGTCGCCTTTTTTGTGTTGATTCCCGGTTTTGCAAAAGCGGGAGACTTAACGCCAGAGTTTTTGTTTAAATCGTTTATTCTGTTTCCTCAAACCGAATCTCCGTTGTTGAATGTCGGTTGGACTTTAATCCTCATTGTATTCTTTTACCTGGTCTTCAGCTTAGTGTATTTGCTGCCGACAGGCTTATATTTGGGCTTAGTTGCACTGCTACTGATTGGCTCTTCAACTCAGTTTTTTAGCGCCTTATCCGTTACCAACGAACGACCGATTTTGCAACTGCTTACCAATGCACTTAATCTTGAATTTGCTTTTGGGAGTTTAGCAGCTTGGCTCGTTCTCAAGAACAACTTGCCGCAACGCAAGGCTATTTTTTGGGTAGGAAGCGTTCTTTTGCTAACGTTTGGAATTCTTCATGCCTCAAAATTAATTCTTCAATCTGAAGGAGCCGTCGATCCGATTTCAATTTTCGGCATTACTTTTCTAATTAATCGCGTTCTAGTTTTCGGTATTCCTTGTTTTTTAATTGTTCTGGGAGCCGCATCGATAGATTTGAATGAGGGGCGACAAATTCCGAAGTTTATAAACTACTTGGGTGACGCTTCTTATTCGCTCTACCTAATGCACAGCCCGATTGTTTCTGCGATGACCAAAATCGCCGTAAAATTGGGGTTGAACGGTTCGGTTTTACAATCTACTCTTGTCAATTTTGTTATTCTGGCTGTTGCTATAGCAGTCAGTTGCTTATTTTATTCTTTCGTCGAGCAGCCGGTTGTTGAATTTTTAAGGAAGCGATTGATTAAAAAGAAGGCTGTTCCTAAGACTTCTTAGAGAGCCGGTGAAATCAGTCATCAGTTATCAAGAACTCCCACCTCAACTCAATCAACAGTCATCCGTTTGAAAGGGCAGGCTTGCGACCTTTTTTGGGGGTTAAAGTATTCTTAAATTAGGTTTGGCAAGCGGGAAGTTGTTGCTGTTGGCATAATTGCAGAAACAGTAGTTCCGCGATCGCGCGATTCCCTTCCACGCTGAGGTGAACGCCATCGATAAAATAGTTGGCTACGGTTTCGGGGGGAAGTTTCGACCAAGCTGCATGACTATCAATGACGGGAATTTTTAAGCCCTGCAACTGCTTGAAAAATTCCCCCTGATAATCCGGTTGTGTCGAAGTCGGTAAAAGATCGCGGCGATCGGGCGTATAAAGGACAAAGAGCGGAATCTTTCTTTTCCGTGTTTCCGCAGCAATTTGTTCTAAAATTGCCATATTCTCCCGAAATTGCCGATCGCGAAAGGTTGGGTTCGGTTGCGATCGCTCCACTCCCGCAGGCGCAGGATTTCGCCCTCGGAATCTCTCTCGCAAGATCGGCCAAGCATAAAACGCGATCGCTTCCTCCAACGCAAACCTCGGTCTTCGCTTCAGACTCTCCGGATCGGCTTTAGATGTCTCTTGAATTAGATCGTGCGTACCAATCTGTAAAATAACGGCATCGCTATCGAACCAACCGTACTTGCGCAGATACCCCCAATGATTGCCAATCCCCCAAGAATTCGCCGAAGCGTTTAACACTTCCACAGAAGAACCGGAATGGGTAGCGCGCAAAATCCTCACTTCCAATAATTCCGAAATAATCTCGCTTTGATCCTTGCGATTGCCCCCATTCAGCACGGAATCGCCCACCATCAAGATTCTGAGCGTTTTGGAAGGTTTAGGAGATGCGATCGCCTCAGAACGCTGAGAATACTGATTGTATTCCAACACATTACCAAAGCGACGCAACCTTTGATTTTCCCCGAACCGATAGCCCATTGCGCGATCGGCAACTACAAGCGGCGGATGTCCCAACCCGAAAGCCAAGCTCAAAAATAATTCTAGCCCGACAACTCCCAGGATCGCACCCGCCGGAATCCACCACTTCGTTAGGACTTTCATTGCTAAATACACTCCGGTGTGAGTTCGCCTACCGTTCGCTGTTGAATTGTGAATTGAAGGCAGCGTTACGGGAACAAGTCAAACTTGCGCCGCGATCGCCCTCATCCCCCCGCCCCCCCTCATTCCTCCCCAATTCTGGTGGGGACGACAGAGGATGCTTCGCTGTTTGTTGAACGGCGAAGGGGAGTAGCCTCAAAGTCCCTCTCCCAAAGTTGGGCTACGTGTACACACAACTCATTGGTTGAGTGGCAATCAAGCGCCGCCCCGTGAAAACAGCGCCCCTAAAATCCCCATCAGGGGGACTTTGAATCCGGTTCCCCCCTTTTTCAAGGGGGATCTTCAACCGTCATGCTAGATTCGATCGCTTATATGTACACCGTAGCAAAGTTGGGAGAGAGATTGAGGGAGAGGGCGACAAAAGTGACTTGTTCCCCAGCGTTACTAGCGTTTCACCGACTGTTTCATGATATCCAGAGAACTAACTCCTAACGCTTTTTTCAACTTGCGATTAACCTTCTTCAAGAAAGTTGGTTGATAATCGTAGTAAGTATTTTCGGTGAAGCGATCGGCGCGCGTATCCCGAATCACATAAGGAGGATGTTTTAAGGGAAATTCCATCGGCTCGACTCCCAAAGTGTGATAGGGACTTTCATCTTGATAGGTATGAGTCGATTCAGTTTGATGGTAGCCGATGTAAGAGATTAAATTGCGATCGGGAAGAATCGCTAAACCGCTATTAAGCCACATCGCCAAAGTCCATTGAAAATCCCACCAATCCGGTTTTTCATCCCAAGTTCGTTGAAATGTTTGCGTCCAAACTTTCGCCGCGCGAGCATCGCCTAACGCATCGACAAGCCAATCGTTATCTCGCACTTCCGGCCACAGCTTAATATCGTAATCAAAATGTTTCCAAGCGCGTCGCCAGCCCGCCCATCCCCAGCAGTGATTGTAGCGAGAGAAATAGTAACTGTAATCGGTTCGTTTGTGACCGAACTGAACGTTTAAGCCGCAAATCGTCATCACCCGTTCGTCATCGCGATAGCGTTCGAGTAACTCTTGACAAAAACGAAAAAATGTGGGATCGGGCAGGCAATCATCTTCCAAAATAATGGCCTCTTCCACATTCTCAAAAACCCAATCAATGCCGGTAGAAGGTCTTTTGCCGCAACCGAGATTAACATCCGAAAAGTTTTTGAAGACTTCGCAATCCCAATCGACGCGATCGATAATTGCGCGAGCTTCCGCACACTTTTCTATATCGTCGGGTTTATCCGCTCGAGGGCCGTCTGCAATCACAAAAAGTTTGGGCGGTTTCGCTTGACGAACCGCTTCAAAAACCTTTTCTGCCGTTTGGGGACGATTGAAAATAATGAGAGCAACTGGAGTAGTAAATTGCCAATCTGCCATGAACGGTTATCCTCTAAACTCAATTTTATTGTATTCGCTGAAGCACGAGTCTGTCTTCTTGCAGACAAAGACAGTCGATGGCTGGGTTGGAGGTAGCGATCGCTAATTATCTTTTAATCCAACCTAACAAAGTCAGTGCTTTAGTTTGCTTCCAAAAAACCGGACGGGTACGAGAGTAAAAAGCACCGGCAAGGTAAGCCGCGAGAAATTGCGAAATAAGCGTTGCGATCGAAGCTCCATCTCCACCATATTTCGGAATCAAAAAATAATTCAATACGACATTAACAAGCGCCCCAGTAGCCGCCATAGCCGCAGAAAACTTCATCAATCCTTCAGTCGTCAGCCAAGATTCCCGCGCCATCCCTAACGAAGCAAACAAACCCGACCAGACCAAGATTGTTAGCATACTCGCTGCGCCAGCATACTTGGGGCCATACATGATTTGGATTAAATAAGGAGAGATTAAAGTAATGGGAATCGCAACTGAATAACTGACTAAAGCCATCAAGTTTAAGATCTTCTGCATCCTATGATTGTAGGTTTCTTGACTGATGTCTTTAGCTTGGACGATGGAGGGAAACACCGATTGTAAGATCGCGATCGGGACAAAGTACCACATCTCCGAAATTTTAACCGCAGCCGAATAAATCCCCACAGCTTCGTCTCCAATCATCGAACCTAACATCAGTTGGTCGATGCGCATATAAACAAAGATGACCATGCTCGAAAGCATTAAAGGCCAACTTTCTCGCAATAGCGATCGCGCGCGCTTCTTGCTAAACTTCCAAGCTCTCATGGAATAGCCGCGCAAATGATACGCGATAACCATTCCAAAATAGGCTAAGGCTTGTTCGAGGAATAAGGCGACTACAAACGCAACTAACGGTGCTTTAATTTGAATTAAAATAACTTTAAGTACATTAGTGCAAATGTATGCTATATTTCTCGGCCAAACGATATACTTAGCTTCAACTTGCGATTGAAACCAAAACTCGATAACTCCGAAAGCGGTTAGAGCCGAAGCGATCGCAAAAATCGCTACGCTCCATTGCGCGTCTGGGTTTCCCCGCTTTAAGTACATCACCGTGCTGACAAGCACCACCAGATTCGTCAAACCGACCAAAAGTTTCAGATAAAAGCCCGTTCCGAGCGTTTCGGATTGGTGCGAAGAATCGCGGGCTAAATCTCTGACAATAATTTGATCGAGACCGAGTTTAGCAAGAGGCTCGATCAATCCGACATACGCGATCGCATAATTAATCACCCCAAATCGGCTCGGCCCTAAATAGCGAGCAACCCAAACCCCAACCAGCAATCCCAATCCCAACTGGAAGACCTTTTCGCCGAACAGCCAAGCGGTATTTCCAACAATGCGGCGCAGGTTAGGACTGAAATTTTTGCCAACTTTTTCTAGCATTCACGATTCTCCCGGACAATGAGGATGTCAACTCGTTTCCATCTCAATCATCAGATGGAGGGCTTTCTACTGTAAGTATTCCCGATAACCGCACCAACGCAACTCAGCGACGCTGAGCGACTGTTAAATCGTCTTGAATATAATAAGGCTGCTCCCTGACGCTGTTGTTAGCAGTATCCAAACTCGTCCTGACTGCAATGACAATATACCAAAACCAAAGGCTAGTCACGCCCAAAAGTCCCGTTTCCGTCAAATTGGTCATCAATATATACGTCAACAACAACAGCGGTAGCCCCGCTTCAGGCATCGGCGCGCGACCGAGATAAGTCACGGCTTTGGCAATACTGGTAAAAAACGATCCCATAAAAACCACCAAACCCACATACCCCAAATCGCAAGCGAGATCGAGAAAACCGTTGTGAGAGTGAGGCGGGACAAATTGCGTTTTGATGACAACAATACTGCGTGCCGGATTGTCAGCATCGCGCCACGGTTGCCAAAATCCATCAATTCCATACCCCAAGAACGGTCGCTCGTTAAGTTTATCGATAATGAGCGGCCAAAAATCCGTTCGTCCCGTAATTGTTAGATCCTTATTTAATGTATCTACAACGATAAACTTTAAATTCTCGGTCACAATGATTGTCAAACATACGCTAACAATCATAAACAGAACAACTGAAACAAAAGCCCATTGTGAAGGGAGTTTTTTCGCCGTTCCTAAATAAAACCACAAGGCGAGTAAGCAAACTACTAATACTTTAGCTGCACCGCTTTTTCCCTGATTGATAGCAATCAAACTCAAAACAAAAACAAAAATAGAAAAGTTGCGAGATCGGGGATAGTAAAGAGCGTTAACAAACCAAATTATTGCCCCAAAAAGTGTAACAAAGCAAAATTGATTTTTATGTCCGATAATGCCAACCCATGCGCCTTCAAAGTCCTTACCCGAACTGGTGAAGCTATACCCAAAACTCACCAACAAGAGAATGAGGGAAACAACTTTTCCAATCTCAAAAAGTTCCGACCAGGAGTATTGTTTCCCGACATAAATCGCCACAAGCGAAGTTGCCAAATAAACCAAACTCGTTTTAAATGTAACATCGGGAGTGTCCGACCAGAATCGAGAAAGACCGATTAAAATGAGAGTCGTTATCAAAAAGGGATCGCGTACTAAAAGTACATTTGCCACAGAAACCATGTCTCGCAGCGTGTAGCGAAGCCGGGGTGAAAGTATCATAACAATCATCCCATAAAATGCCAACTGTATCATCACTGTCGTTGGCGTAATCGCAACATTTGATAAAGCCCTAGGATGCAACTTTGGGAAAGGCATAATCGTTGCACCTGTCGCCCCAGCGATGGTAATTAAAAAGACATAGATAAAAAACTTTTCAACCTGTAACGCATAACTCTTATAGCGACCGATATAGTTAAATAAAATCAGACCATAGAGAGAACCGAGAGAGATAAGAAGGCATAAAATTATCGGATCCTTTAAGATTTGTTTCATGGTGTAACAGAGCGCTCTAATCGAATGAGAAGTTAAAAGGAATAGGGGTCAGCGCTAGCCAAGGAAAAGTTAATTCGAGCAGTTAAGTTATATCGCGTTTAAACTGAATCTAGCGCTTAGGGTAGCATCTATAACTCATTGCAATCGAGGGAGAGGGAACCTCTCATCAAAGTCGAGCATCCTCAAGGTATAACGCACGGGACTCCCTGTTGAACGTTAAATTGTTAATTGTTATAAGTTATAAGCCCTGCACGTTCGCGAGATTTGATGAACCAGCAAACTCTAAAAGTGACTTGCCCGATCGCTCTACTCCTGTGGGGAACGATGTCGCTCCCCGCTCCCAGTATGGCGCAACAGCAGCCCTCCGTGCCGCTTGCCCAAAGATCGCTCTCGTCGATAGAAAGTTCCTATTTTTTGGGGGGCGGCGATCGCATCTCGATCGATGTCTTTGAAGTGCCTCAATACAGCGGTTCTTACCAACTGCCCATCGACGGGATAATCTCACTGCCGCTCGTCGGAGCAGTACCGATAGGCGGGCTGACCCTCGAGCAAGCAGCCAGCGTTATCTCGAACCGCTACGCTGCCTACCTCAAACGCCCAATTATTACAATCCGCTTGCTCAGCACGCGCCCGATTAACGTCTTCGTATCCGGAGAAGTGAGCAAACCCGGTTCCTTTAGCATTCCCTTAATCGGGGGTTCCGGCGATCAACCCGGTATCCAATACCCAACCCTCACCCAAGCGCTGAAAACGGCCGGAGGAGTTACCTTAGCCGCCGATATCAGCCAAGTTCAAGTTCGACGCAGGACTTCCGGCGGCGGCGAGCAAGCGTATACCGTGAACTTTAAAGACTTCATCGAAACCGGAAATCCGCAATCGAGCTTAACCTTACGCGATGGCGATGCCATTTACGTCCCGGCGGCTACAGAAGTTTCCCTGCGCGAACTTCGTCAGTTAGCCAACGTAGAATTTGCGGCCGATATCAACGCCGCTAGAACCGTCTCTGTCATCGGTCAGGTGGTGCGTCCGGGATCTTACTACATTCAAACCGCTCAAGCCGGAATTCCATCGAGTTTGCCGACTCTGACGCGAGCGATTAAGGAAGCGGGAGGCATTACGCAACTCGCAGACGTTCGCAACGTACAACTGCGAAGATTGACTAAATCCGGAACCGAGCAACTGATTGCCGTCAATCTCTGGCAACTGCTACAAAGTGGAGATATCAGCCAAGATACCGTCATCCAAGACGGAGACACAATTATCGTCCCTCAAGCCAGCGAAATTTCAGCCGCAGAAGCAGCCGAAATCGCCAAAGCTCAGTTTTCGCCCGATACGATTAAAGTGGCAGTATCCGGCGAGGTTCGCCAGCCGGGAATTGTTAACATTCCACCGAACACGCCGCTCAACCAAGCAATTATGACCGCAGGCGGCTTCAACCGCTCTCGAGCGGATAACGATCGCGTCACCCTGATTCGCCTCAATCCCGACGGTTCGGTCGTCAGTCGAGAAGTCCCCATTGATATCAGCCAAGGGATCAGCGAACAGAGTAACCCACTCCTGCGCGACAACGATATCATTGTGGTGGGACGCAACCGAGCCACTGCCATTGCTGACTCCCTCGACGACTTCCTACGAGCGGGTGCTAATGCACTTTCTTGGTTCTCAATTCCCAGCCGTATTTTTGGCATCCTAGATGTATTGGGTATCACGAATACCGATAGCACTGACAGTAGTAACTGAATTCAACTTCTCCCCCAGGTCGCCTTTCTATGGACACAGAACGCAACGCCATCAGTTATCCTAACCGCCTCAGTCGGACGAGCGCCCCGCCGACGGTTGAACCCGTTTCTGCCTCACAGCCCGCAGGGGGAGATGGAGATGCCATCGATCTAACTTGGCTGGGGTCGGTTTTTATGCGCCGCCTGCCGGTGATGATCTTTGTTAGCTTCCTCTTGAGCGGTTTGAGCGCTGCCGCCATCTTTTTGAAAGGGCAACAAACGGAAGTCTCTTACGACGGCTCTTTCCAGATGTTAATCGAACCGGTAACTGCGGAAGGACGGTTGGCGAAACTTTCTTTGCTCGCTCAAACCGGAACGAATGTCGGTGCAACCGAACTGACTAAAGTGGGGGTAGACCAAGCCGATTTGGTCGATTACGAAACTCAAATCCGAGTTCTTAAGAGTCCCAGGATTCTCGATCCTGTGGTAAAAACCCTTCGGACTAAAAACCCAGATATGACTTCTCAAGTGTTGCTGAGTAATTTAACGATTTCGCGGATTGGGTATGTCAAGGACGGTAAGGAAGTCGGCACGAAGATTTTAGACGTGCATTACAAGGACAAAGATCCCGAGCAGATTAAGTTTGTTTTAGATACTTTATCTAACGCTTATCTCCAATATTCGTTGGAAGAACGCCAGAGCAGTCTCAATCAAGGTTTAGAATTTATCAACCAACAACTGCCCGAACTCCAGAATCGAGTCGATAAATTTCAAGGTCAATTGCAAAAGCTGCGGGAGCAATATAACCTAACTTTTCCCGATCGCACGGCGGACGAGCTATCGAATGAAGGCCGCAACTTGCAAGGAGAACGGATTAACGTTCAAGCTCAATTGACGGAATCGATCGCCAGTTATAACAACCTCGAAAAAGAAATTGCAGCCGGGAACCCGATTTCGATTTTGTCGCGGGATCCGAATAATAATTATAACGTTCTCATCAACCAACTTCAGCAAGTCGAGAGTCAGATTGCCTTGCAAGCGAGTCAGTTTAAAGAAGACAGTCCGCCGATGCAGGTTTTGTACGAGAAGCGGGATAACCTGCGTGCACTGCTTGCTAGAGAGGCAGACGCAGCCCGACGCACCCTAGCGGTCAAAATTAAGGACTTACAAGCCAGAGAACAGTATATTGACAACCGGCAGCAACAACTCGATAGCCGTCTGCGAGTTTTTCCGGAAGTCTTACGCCAGTATAGCGATCTCGATCGCAATACCGGGGTAGCAACGGAAACATTGAAAACATTTTTGGAAAAGCGAGAAGCCCTTAAATTGGATGCTTCGCAACGCGAAATTCCTTGGCAGCTAATCGCGCCGCCCGCACTCTGGGAAACGGTAGACGGCGGTTTACTGAAGACTTCCGAGATTAATAAGAAACGATTGCTCGCGATCGCGGTGATTTTAAGTACCCTGGTCGGTATCGGTGTTGGATTTATTATTGAAATTCTCAATTCCGTTTACCACACGCCGGACGAAGTGAAAAATGGCACGAAATTGCGCTTGCTCGGTGCGATTCCTCGTGCTAAGCAACTCAAGCGGTACGAAAATCGACTGCGCCGACTGGCGAAGGGAGGACAACCGGAATTCTTGCCGCAGCCCGAATATTCTGTTGCTTTTTTAGAAGCTTTCCGTTCGCTTTACACCAATATCAGTTTGCTCGACTCGAAAAAAAGCCATATTCATTCCCTAGCGGTGAGTTCTGCGGCTTCGGGCGATGGCAAATCGACAATTGCTTGGCAACTCGCCCAAACTGCCGCCAGTGTCGGACAGCGCGTTTTGTTGGTGGATAGCGATTTGCGCCGCCCGCAGTTGCATTGGCGTTTGGGGCTGACTAACAAACAAGGACTCAGTGATTTGATTCAAAGCGATTTGATCTTGAATGAAGTGATTCAACAATCGCCAACAGAACCCAATCTTTTCTTCCTCAGTAGCGGTAATATTCCGAGCGATCCGATTAAGTTGCTTTCTTCTGCGAAGATGGAACACCTGATGGAGCAGTTCCAAGGTTTCTTCGATTTCGTGGTTTACGATACGCCGCCGTTAATAGGTTTAGCGGATGCTAACCTCATTGGTGCAAAAGCGGATGGTATCGTTTTTGTGGTGAATCTCGATAAGACGAATCGAGGACTCGTTACTAAAGCGATTGATGGCTTGCGCATGACTCGGGCTACGATTTTGGGGGTCGTTGCCAATGGCATCAAACGCGATAATGTTGAGGTTGAGCTAGCTTACCTGCGCTCTGACCGTTCTTTTTCTACCTACAGTATTCCTCCTAACCGACCGAAGGCTGTAGAGCAATCAGAACCAAAACTGCCCTCGCAAGGGAATAATTAATAAAGCGATGAATGGCACTGACTTAAGGCGGGTGGGCAGCGCCCACCCTAGGAAATTATCTGTAGAGACGTTGTATACAACGTCTCTACAGGCGATGTTTTAACTCTTATTTCAGTGCCATTCAATACAGCGATCGCTCCATTATCCCCTCCCTCGCCCTTCTGTTCCCGAACCCGTGCTTCAAGAACGCTTGATGATTTTTATGCGCTTTCCAGAAGCAGGAAAGACGAAAACTCGATTGATCCCTCGGTTGGGAACGGAGGGGGCTGCGCTTTTGCAGCGTCAAATGAGCGAATATACGATCGCGCAGGTGGAACGCCTCGATCGCGCTGTAAGGATTGAAATCCATTATGCTGGCGGGACTCGCCAACAGATGCAGGATTGGTTGGGGAACGATCGCGTTTATCGCGAGCAAAATGAGGGAGATTTGGGGGAACGTCTGAATGCTGCCTTTGTGAGTGCTTTTGGCGATCGCGTCGAGCGCGCGATCGCGATTGGCATCGATTGTCCGGATCTCAACGCTGAATTGTTAAATGAGGCTTTCGAGCAATTGAAACTCAACGATTTGGTCTTGGGGAAAGCGGCAGATGGCGGATATTATTTAATTGGTTTGCGATGCTCGACAGACTTACAAAAGTCTCCTCAAAGTCAAGCCAAAGATACGATTTGTAATCTTGAATTCGGGCAACTGTTTGAAGGGATTGCTTGGGGAAACGAGCGAGTTTTAGCGCAAACGGTAGCGATCGCCAAAAAATTAGGATACGCGATCGCCTATCTTCCCCTACTCCACGATGTCGATTATCCTGAAGACTTACCGATTTGGGAAAACCGAAAAATCTACCCCGACTGATACCAATTCCCATATTCATAATTCACAATTCATCATTCAGCACTCACCCCGTCCCCGCGTCAAGCCGCAAAGCGGCAATTCGTAATTACGAATTACGAACTACGAATTACGAATTATTGGGTCAGCCTTAACTTAGGTCATTCAACCGGATTTTAGATTATGAGCGATCGGCAAATTCAAAACGTTGGCATCATTGGCGGCGGACAACTCGCTTGGATGATGGCCGATGCCGCCCAAAAACTCAACCTCAATCTCATCGTTCAAACCCCTCACCCCAGCGATCCCGCCGCCAGTATTGCCGATCGCGTGATTCTCGCCCCCATTGACGATGCCGCAGCCACCGCCCAACTCGCCGCCCTCTGCGATGTCATTACCTTTGAAAATGAATTCATCGATTTAGAAGCATTGCAAGCGATCGCGCGCCAAGACACCATTTTTCGCCCTCGCCTGCAAGCACTCGCCCCCTTACTCGATAAATACGACCAACGCAGCTATTTTAAATCCCTCGGTTTGCCCGTTCCCGACTTTCGCCTGTTAGATGAAGAAAATCCCGATCCTCCCGATCGCTTCCCCGCTGTCCTCAAAGCGCGGCGACACGGCTACGACGGCTACGGCACATTTATTGTTAAAAGTCAAGAAGAATTTAGCCAGCTATGGGAACGGTTGAATCGCCCCTCCCTACTCCTCGAAGAATTCGTTCCCTTTGAGAAAGAATTAGCAATTATGGCAGCGCGGGGTGCAACCGGAGAAATTGCGCTCTATCCCGTCGTCGAAACGCAGCAAGAGAAGGAAGTGTGCCGCCGCGTTATTGCTCCAGCGGATATTTCCCCTGAAGTTAGCTTACAAGTTAGCGCGATCGCGCAGCAACTCCTCAATCGCCTCGAAGTTATCGGTATTTTTGGGATCGAACTTTTTCTCACCCGCGACGGCAAAATCTCCGTCAACGAAATTGCCCCCCGCACCCACAATTCCGGACATTACACCCTTGATGCTTGCGATATCTCTCAATTTGAGATGCACCTACGCGCTGTCGCCGGATTGCCCCTCGCAACGCCGCAATTGACGAACTGCGAAGGAGCAGTGATGGTTAATTTGCTCGGTTATGAAACCTCGCATTGCGATTATGCCGAAAAACGAGCCAAACTCGCCGAAATTCCTAACGCGCGCGTCCATTGGTACGGAAAAAGTGAATCTCGCCCGGGCAGAAAACTCGGTCACATTACTGTATTGTTGCAGCAAGGAGAATTGGAAAAGGCAAACGCGATCGCGCGCCGAGTCGAAGCACTTTGGTATTCCAGAGAACCGTGATTCGTAATTCGTAATTCGTAATTCGTAATTCGTAATTTGCAGTCATTGAGACTTCGGAATTTCAGCAAGCTCAACGATCGCGAATTATAGCGCTACTTGCCCGATAATGAGCGGCACTAAAAGCTGGTTTTGACACTCCCCAGCCTAAAGGCGTGGGGATTCTTGGTTCAATGAGACCACTTAGAATAGATACCTTGCCGTGTCTAATCCAGAGGTGGGACTCTCCCCAAGCGACTTCGGGTATGCCCTACCCTAGGAGTAATTACTTCAAGTTCTTTTTGAAGCGTGAAACATACCGTTTCAAATGACTGTTTGCCGAGTTCCTCTAAATCTTTGACCTACTGCGAGGCGGAATCTCGGAAAATGCAGTAGAACCGCATAGATTTAATTGTTCAAGGTTCAGCGTTGTACCTTTCGGCAACTGGGTTTTTAGAGCGGTTGATTACCCGAGCCGCTGTGCTACATTCTAGCACAAGGCACGAAAGCCGCTCTAGAAGCGATGCACTGAGCTTGCCGAAGTGGGCAGGGTTTTAAACCCATTTTTCTGATAAAGCTAATCTTAAATCCTTGTAGGGAAGGCAAGGGCGGCTCTTTATACCAATTCCCAATCCTAATGCACTAAATTTTCCTGTAGGGCCAGAGCATTACTCTGCCCTAGTTCTGCGGAATAGTGCAAAATCCATCTAAAGAAATAAGTAAAAATAACAATGCGTTTGTAACTCTCTCTCCGGAGAGGGCTATCTCTCCGCAGAAAAACTGGTTGAATGTTAATTAATATTAATAATCTGAGCGGACACACTTTTCTTTTATGTCATATATCCCTGGTAAACCAGCTTCCTATTGGATTGACTCAACAGCAAAAATAGACGATTTGCCTTCCGGCAATGTCCTATCAGTTGATGTCGCCATTGTTGGCGGAGGCTTAATCGGAATTACTGCGGCAACCCTCCTCAAACGGGCAGGAAAGCGCGTTGCAGTTATCGAAGCGGAAAGCATAGGGATGGGAACAAGCGGCCATACCACGGCTAAAATTACCTCTCTACACCAACTTATTTACGCCGATCTGATCGATAAAATTGGGGAAGAGAAGGCTAGACTTTACGCAGAATCGAACGAAGCCGCGATCGCGTGGATTGCTAAGATGGTCGAAGAAGAAGGCATCGACTGCGACTTCAGCCGTCAGAGTGCTTATACCTTCGCCGAATCTGAAAAAGATCTGTCCAATGTCGAAAAGGAAGTCAACGCAGCGCTGAAACTCGGACTTCCCGCTTGTTTGGTACAAGAAACCTCCTTACCTTTCCCGATCGCGGGAGCCGTAAAATTTGATAATCAAGCTCAATTTCACATTCGCAAGTATCTATTGCACCTCGCGAAAAATATCCCCGGTGACGGCAGCTACATCCTAGAAGGCGCGCGGGTTGAAGAGATTGAAGAAGGCGAACCTTGCACGGTGAAAAGCAACAAAGGAACGGTGCAAGCCACTGATGTTATCGTAGCAACGCACCTACCCATCCTCAACGAAGGGCTATTTTTTGCTAAATCTTACCCGAAACGCTCCTACATCGTCGGCGCGCGCATTCCAGCCGATCGCGCCCCTCAAGGGATGTTCATCGGTGCGGAAGATAAAAACTACTACTCCATTCGGACAACGCCTTACGAGGGCGATTTATTGCTTCTCGTCGGCGGCGAAGGGCATAAAGTTGGGGAAAAAACCGACACTGAGGAGTGTTATTTAAACCTGGAAGCTTACGCGCGCGATCGCTTCGGGGTAGACTCGTTTGAGTATCGCTGGTCTACTCAGGATATGGTTTCCTTCGATCGCCTGCCCTACGTTGGCAAACTCACCCCCCTGAATCATCATATCTACGTGGCGACGGGGATGAGTCTCTGGGGAATGAGCAAGGGAACGATGGCTGGGATGTTACTATCGGATTTGATTTTAGGTAAAGAAAATCCTTGGGCAGAACTGTACGACTCTCTGCGCGCGACTCCCTTCTTGTCGGGAACTTCGATTAAAGAGAATGCAGGTGTTGCGACGCACATGATCGGCGATCGCCTCAAAGGTTTAATGTCCTCCATCTCCGATGTGGAAATGGGTGAAGGCAAACTCGTCACCGTTGATGGGGATAAGGTTGCGGCTTACCGAGACGAGACTGGCGAGTTGCACGCCGTTTCTGCGGTTTGTTCTCACTTAGGCTGTATCGTCAATTGGAATAGTGCTGAGAAAAGTTGGGATTGTCCCTGTCACGGCGCGCGTTTTGACTGCGACGGACAGATTTTGCACGGTCCGGCTGTTAAACCGCTGGAATCCTTGAAGGGACAAAGCTAAGGTTGCCATCACCAAGGTAGTGAGGACAAATTTGGGTAGGGGCGAATGCCATTCGCCCGGTTTTCTACCGATTCGATTGTCCTCACCAATATCTCTATTGCTTTATCACTGGAGTTTAGCATCGGGTAGGGTGGGCAGCGCCCACCAGTCAGAACCTTGGTGCGTTGAGGAACGTATTTTCACCTTTCAAGTAGCGTTATATCATTGACTATCAGCATCGGGTAGGGTGGGCAGCGCCCACCAGTCAGAACCTTGGTGCGTTGAGGAACGTACTTTCACCTTTCAAGTAGCGCTATATCATTGACTATCAGTGACATTCAAAAAGGATTTTCGTCTGCCGAGTCCTCGGCTTGATTTTGGAACGCCGAGTCGAAAAACTGGGGATTACAAACAAGCGAACTGACTCACCTCTCTAAAAAAATGAGCCAGTTCAGCCAGAACACTTGACAAAATTTACAACTTGTTCTGTTAAATCGATACTTGCCAAAAAATGAGCGACCCTAAAAGCTGAAAGCCTTACCTGGTGGGCGTTGCCCACCCTACCTGATGTCCTAACCGAGGTGTTTAGCGCTATACCTCTAGCATCCTTCCTCATCCGGGTTGCAAGAAAGTAGGAAGCCCCTTCCCGGTTCAGAAGATTTTCTGGCTTGGTTTTCGCCAATCTCAGTGGCACGTCTTACCCGGTTTTCGCCGATCGCAGCGGGTTTTTTCAATAGGGTTTCGCCGATCGCCAAGGGTCGTCTTACCCGAGCTTCGTCAGTCGCAGCAGGTCTTCTCGATTGAGGCCCATCTGAAGCAGGAGGTTCGCTATCCGATGGAAAGATATCGTTATCGGGATTGTTGGGCGAGATGGGAATTTCCGGATTGCGAGGGACTGGCGGCTGGGCGGCAGAGGGGGAAGGAGAAGGCTGCGGTGATGGAGGGGGAGAAGGCTCGCTCGGCGTTTCAGGTGCTTGGTTTTGTTTCTCCTCGCGGGCTTTACTTTGTCTGGCTTGATTGGTCAACTCTTCCAACTTAGCGCGCCAATAACGGTTATTGGGCAATTTGCTGTTACCGTAAGCGATAACATCATCCCACTTCCCTTGGTCGAAGGCCCGTTTGGCTCGTTCGTAATTATTTTGAGCTTCCGACCAGGTACTGCGCCAAGTGTCGAGATTTTTTTGCGCGTCGTCGTAACTCTTGCTGACTTCAGGAACCGATCGCAACTGCTCGATCGCTTTGTCGATTTCGCCGCTTTCATACAGTTCTCGCGCTTTATTCAACAGATCTCCGCCTTTATCCGGTTGTGTGGCGGGCGTTGGCGAGGGTTTGGGAGTCGGCTTTGGTTTTGGGGGAATTAGGACGAAGGGTTGGTTGTCGCGGGAACATTGAACGAAATCCGAACCATTGTAAACCCAGCCCCGAGCGGGAGCCTTAACTTCTAACCAACCGTTTTGTTGGTTGCCGGTGAGTTGCAAGGTTGTGCCATTGCTGACGGTATCGACGACAGAGCGATCGGTTCCCGGCCCGGAACGCACGTTTAAGTTACCGCTGAGGACGACTTTACAGCTTTTCAAATCGGTTTTTTCAACCGCATCAACGGTGTTATTACTACCGCGCGTACCGCTAAAAGCATCGGGAATCTTTTTCACCGCCCAAGAAATCCCAAAGACAATGAAAAATACGGCTGCCATTGTCGTCCCGAACATCATCCAAGGCAAACTATCACTCTTGCGCGGAACGGGTTGCAGATCGGCCGGATTGAAGCGCTGAATCGGTTGGGGTTGGGGCTGAGGTGCGGGTGCGGGTGGTGGAGGTGCGGGCGGTTTAATTCCCGGAACCGCATAGGTTTGTTTTTGGGAGAGGGGAACCGTGTAATCTGGCGGCGGCAAGGTTTGCGGTTCGTTCTGGGCCGGAGAAACGGGGGGCGTAGCAGAACGGGCGGAAGCTTGGGTGGGGGCGACGGGAACGCTGAGTTGCTCGAGGGCTTGTAAAACTTCGGCCGCCGACTGATAGCGATCGCGAAAATGATAGCGCGTCATCCCCGTTAGAACCGTTGCCAGTCTCGGACTGACAGCAGCGCGATGCTGCCAGAGAATTTCGCCGGTATGGGGATCGTACTCGAATTGTTGCGGATTTATGCCGGTAATCGCTTGCAGCGCGATCGCGCCGAGGGCATAGATATCGCTACTCGGGCGGGGTTGTCCCTTCGCCTGTTCGCTGGGCATATAGCCGGGAGTGCCGATCGCGACGGTATAGTTAGGACTGACGGCATTCGCGCCCCCCGTCAGCATTTGCGTCGTCACCTGTTTCACCGCCCCGAAATCCACCAACACCAGATTTCCGTCGTAATTGCGGCGCAAAATATTATCGGGTTTGATATCGCGGTGAATTACGCCGCGACTGTGGACGAATTCGAGAATCGGCAGTACGCCTTTAAGCAAGTCGATAACTTTATTTTCCGGCCAAGGACGATCCGGCAGTAACTCGCTAGTGAGTGGATGTCCTTCGACATAATCTTGGACGAGGTAAAATTCCCGATCTTCTTCAAAATACGCCAGCAATCGCGGGATGCGATCGTGGGAACCTAACTGTTCGAGGATTTCCGCCTCGGAGGTAAATAAGCGCCTTGCTGTCGGCAAAAACTGCGGATCGTTACTAACCGGCTTAAGATGCTTCACCACGCAAGTCGGATTGCCCGGGCGGCGGATGTCGCGAGCGATGTAGGTTTGCCCAAAGCCGCCAGCCCCTAAAGGTTGAGTAATTTCGTAACGTCCGTCCAGGAGTCTGCCTAACATGAGAAGATGCGCGTTATAGATTTCACCATCAATATTATTCTCATACAGGACGAGCTATGCTTCTTCGGGAAAAATCCTATGGATTTTCGCAGCGGACAAAATCGCTTTCGGCAAGCATTACCGGTTTTTAACCCTTTTTTTTAAATCGAGCTAAAAAAAGGTAACACCTGCCCTATACCTAGAGATTGGGGATGAAGTCAGTGTAGGGTAGGACAACAGAGGATTAATCAACGAAAAATTTTCGCTCGCTCGCCGCTGATTTGCATTCCATTTTAAGCCCTTAACAATACTTATGAAACCCAAATTTAAAAATGTTCGCGCTTGGGAACAGGCTCAATTGCTCATGCAGCCCGCTTTTATCCGGATTATCGACCATATTCGCAAGCAACTCGATCGCTCGGCTTGGAAGGGAACATATGAAGAAGTCGAAACGCCTTATCCCACTTATCTTCTACATCTGAAGCTCGGTACGCGATCGCAGGTTATCGATATTTGGGAATTGTGCTATCAAGTCTGTTTTAAAAACTACGAACCGACTCATGCGGCTATGACTTCTGTGGAAGTGGAAATCGATACAACCGCGATCGATGAAATGGGCGAGGTAAACTGGCAGCGTTTGGACGAAAAAGCCAAGCAATTAATCGAGAATATCTTTGCAAATTTACCCGCTCAATAAACTCTTTGTTCTCGAAATTTCGTTCCGTATGGAGGATTTTTAGAGCCTGTTTTGTCAATTTATAGCACTACGCAGATCGGTTAGGACATTAAGTAGGGTGGGCAGCGCCCACCAGCCAATGCTTTCAGCTTTAGAGAGCGTTCATTCTTCGGTGAGTAGCGCTATAGATGTGTTTTAGCCGAACCAGCTTATCGCCGCTAAAAAACCGGATTTCTACTCAGAAACCCGGCTTTAAAGTCGAGCGAGCGAGCGATTCTTAATCGTTGAAATGATTAATAATTGCCCGCGCGAACTCCGAACATTTCAAGGACGGCTCGACGGGCGGTTCCATTAATCGCGCCAAATCGTAGGTAACTTCGCGATTGGCAATCGCTGCCCCTAACCCTCTTTTTATCAAATCCGCGGCTTCCTGCCAGCCCATGAACTCTAACATCATTACCCCAGAAAGAATCACCGATCCCGGATTAATGCGATCGAGTCCGGCGTGCTTGGGCGCAGTCCCGTGAGTCGCCTCAAATATGGCGCAGCGATCGCCAATATTCGCCCCCGGCCCCATCCCCAAACCGCCGACAACTGCGGCAGCCGCATCGGAAAGATAATCGCCGTTTAAATTCATGGTTGCCAAGATCGAATATTCATCCGGGCGCGTTTGGATTTGTTGGAAAATACTATCGGCGATGCGATCGTTAACCATCACTTTATCTTTCCATTTTCCGCCGCCGTGACTGTCCCAAATTGATTCTAAAACGGCTTTAACTTCCTCTAAAATTTTCTCCTGTTTGTCGGTTGTGAGCGCGTCGAATCCCGGTTCTACCTGACGGGCATTATCTTCAATGCTTAAATCGGCATTTTTCTCTTTATTGCTGAGAATCCACGACTCTCGTTCCGTAACGCATTCGTCGCGAAACTCCGTCGTTGCCAGTTCGTAACCCCAGTCCCGAAACGCACCTTCGGTATATTTCATAATATTGCCTTTGTGCACCAGCGTGACCTGTTGCTTTTCTTTTGGCAATCTTAAAGCGTGTTGAATGGCACGACGAACTAACCGTTGCGACCCCTTTTTACTAATCGGTTTGATGCCAATTCCTGCATCGAGAGGGATTTGCTTTTTACCGTGTTCTGGCGTAGCGGGGATTAATTCTTTGTTGAGGATTTCGATCAGTTTGATACCGATTTCCGAGCCTTCTCGCCATTCAATTCCGAGGTAAATATCTTCTGTATTTTCTCGATAAACAATAACATCTAATTTTTCCGGGGATTTGTGAGGGGAAGGCGTACCGGAGTAATATTTACAAGGACGAACGCAAGCGTAAAGATCGAAGATTTGGCGAAGGGCAACATTAAGCGATCGAATTCCGCCGCCAACCGGAGTGGTTAAAGGCCCTTTAATCGCTATGCCATAATCTTGAATCGCATTGAGCGTATCTTGGGGAAGATATTGATACGTTCCATACTGTTCGCAAGCTTCATCCCCCGCGTAGACTTTAAACCAGTTGATTTTACGTTGTCCGCCGTAGGCTGTTTCAACAGCCGCATCGATAACTTTTTCCGTAGCGGGCCAAATATCGACTCCCGTTCCATCCCCGCGAATAAAGGGAACAATGGGATCGTCGGGAACAATGGGTTTTCCGCCTTCAAAGGTGATTTTGGAACCTACTGTTGGCGGGACGAGCTTATCGTAGATCATGAAGTTATGCGTTGTAACAGTATCCTTGGTTAGGGTATCAAATCCTGTCGCATATTTTGTACGAAGGTTTACCACTTAGCACCGCTCGAGGGGATTTTTGCTCGCTCTTCAGGCACAATTGTTGACACTGACCCAAGTTTTTTGATAAACGGCTAACGCTCAACTCGGTCGTTAAAGGGTCGCGGCTCGAAGACGCACAAAAGTGTTCAATTGTCTACCAGAATTATAAAATCTATACGATAGGGCGGACTGAATAATTGACAATTGACAGCCTCTTATACCAGATTGATGTGAAGCTGCATAGAATGAAAAGTAGGGTGTGTTAGCGAAGCGTAACGCACCGTTATCATAAAAATTTAGGAAAGTTAATTTTAGGCAAAGTCATCTTAAATTGATATTAGCGATCGCCAACTGCCGCTAACTCGCGCCCGCCAAAAATAGCTTCGTAATGGCAGTAAAATTTAAATTCAAGGAGATTATAGAAGGGGTCTTCTAAGAAGAAAGTTCGATGCTCGGTGAGTTGTCCGGGAAAGCGTCGCTTGGGCTTTTGATAGAATTTGAGTTGTTTTTCTGTTGCCCTTTCAAGTAACTTTTTCCAATCGTTTTCTTCCCAAAAAACGAGTCCAAAATGACGGGGATAAATACCATTTTGCGGGGTTAAAGGTTGTTCGGTTAGATGAGCGACAAGTTGATGTCCCTGGAAGTTAAAGATTATGGCTCCTTTGGATTCTCGACCGACTTCGCAGCCCAATCCTTCGGCATAAAATATTTTGGCATTTTCCAGGTCGCTAACCGGAATCGCGAGATGAAACATCGGAGTTTTCATAGTAGTTATTAGTGATGGATTACGATAAAAACTGGTGAAAATCTAAAAATTCAGTTGACGAGCAATATCACGATCGCACCTAATTTTAAAGGTTAGGAAATCCCATCGACTTTAATCCTTGACGGAGGCGTTGCGCTTCTGGGGGATTTTGTTGTTCGTAAAGGGCGATCGCGCGTTGAAAGAACTCGATACTTTTGAACAGTTGCCCGCATTTCAGCCAGACAACGCCTAAATTTTGCAGGGCGGGGGCATATTCTGGATTCAGACGCAGGGTTTGTTCGTAACTCGCGATCGCGTCTTTAAAGTTTCCCTGCTCTTTATAAGTCATGCCCAAATTATAATGGATTATCGCTAAGTTCGGATCGATCTTTAGCGCTTCTTTATAAGAGTTTTCCGCTAATTTTAACTCTCCTGCTGCTTGCAGCAAACTCCCTAAATTATTATAAGCTCCGAGTTTGAGCGAGGGTAAAATGGGCTGTGCGATCGCTTGTTGGTAGTGTCCGACAGCTTCATTGGGCAAATTCGATCGCGCGTAACCGTTGCCGAGATGGTAATGAAATTCAAACAGCAACGGCGCGTCAAGATTGGGAATTTTTAGCCCCGTTTCTAGTAAAGCAATGCCTTCTTGAATGCGTCCTTCTTGAAGGTATAACGCCCCCAGTTTATTGCAAGTGTAAGCATCTTCGGGATGAGTCGCCAAAAACGCTTCCATGACTTCGCGCGCTCGTTGAAACTTACCTTTTGTCGCGATCGCGCCGGGTTGATAGCCATAATGGAAAATGGCAATATCGGGCAACGAGACGATTTGCCAATGCGGTTCTTTTTGCTGCAACGCGATCGCGCTATCGTCAATCGTAGCGTGATAAGGATGGCTGAAAATTAATTCTGGATGGAAGCGAAATAGGCGAGAAGTGAGGGAATACGGCGATTGCATGGCCCCAACTTCTTGACGCAGGAGATTGATAACGAGGTAATTTTCCTTCGCGATCGCGCCTCGAATTTGGGGGATAATTTGAGGATTGAGAATCTCATCGGCATCAAGTACCAATACCCAATCGCCGGTAACATATTTCAGCGCCTCATTGCGCGCTGCTGCAAAATCGTTGCTCCAAGGATAAGAATAAACGATCGCGCCGAGCGATCGCGCAACTTCCACCGTGCGATCGCTCGAACCCGTATCCAACACCACCATCTCATCAACAACATCCTTGACGCTGTTTAGGCATTTTGCGAGGGATTCCTCTTCATTTAACGCGATCGCGCATAGACTGAGTTTCATCCGTTCCTCTTCCCAAGCTTCAGTGTTAGTGTAACAAGTCTTTCGCGTCACAGCTAACCGATCGGGAGCGCGATCGCGTCTCCGCAAGCAGACTCAGTACAGTACAATAGCTTTTCTAGCCCCTATTCTGTCACCAACATCACCCGTGTTAATAGGAGAACCTTTATCAAATCAAAAACCAGGATTATTTTGTATTAATTACTCCAATCGAGACTTTTCTCGTAAAGAAGCGTGGGGTAAAAACTGTTTTAATTCCACTTTTCCAGCGGCTTTAAGTGCTTTTATACAAAGCTGCGGTCTGGAAAACATTTATCTTAAATTAGATAGTAGTTACAAAGTCGTACATAGTAGTATTCTGACCTCAGAATTGTATGGCTTAGCTCCAAATTCAAACAATCTATTCTACGCCTTTGAGACTCAGTTTACTCCTTATCAACAATATTTAATAGGAAGCTTACCACGGGTCGATTTAGTCTTGCAAGCGAGAGATACTGGAGCGTGCTTGCGTCCCCTAGAAGTTAAATTAACAGCTTTGCCAGATCGTACGACTTGTAATTTATCGGAAAGCTTGTATGGATGCGAGCTAGTTATTCGACCCGATACGATCGTTTATCTTGCTTGTATGCTAATCGATGGTATTCTGTCTCACAACATTCCCTACAATGATTTATTAGACCCTCGTTTATTATCAGAAATCAATGGAATAGAATTTGATAACGTTTTACAGATTGTCCCAGCTTTAATTGAAATTATAGATAGAGTAGCTTTTTCTTTACTCGATTATCAAAAACCTCTATTATTGCAACCTGTCTGGAAGACAGAGGGGAAATCACCAAAATTATCAGAGAATTGCTTAGATGTATTTGTCTGGAGCGATCTGGCATTCACACGCCTATTTGTTGATTTGGTTAAAACTGAGATACAGCTATCCGGAAGTATTAGATTAATTACCAGACCTGTAAGAACTTTAATCTGGCTTTTTAAAATGCTCTCTGATTTTTGCAATGCAGGAAACTTTAATGCAAAAAGAATTATTGACAACCTTTCTTACAATACTAAAAACGATAAAGCATTTGCTGTCAGTGGAAGCTTCACAAATCGATACATGAAGTGTTCTCAACTTGAATGTCCCCGAATTACCAAATATCAAATACAGCAAATTGTTTTAGGAGGCGGTCAAAATCTACTCAGTCCAGAACGAAGATTTGATGCTATAATCTATAACTCACCAGATTTATTTACTTAACATCATTACTACTGTATATTGATTTAATTATTCAATATGAGAACCGTAGATTTATTTGCAGGTTGTGGTGGGTTATCCCTAGGGTTTCAGAATGCAGGCTTTGAAATTGTGGCAGCAATCGATCGCTGGAATCCTGCAATAGAGGTTTATCGTAATAACTTCCAACATCCCATTTTCAATCTAGATATTTCCGATACTGAAGTAACTTCTTTTGTATCTGAGTTGGAGCCAGAGGTTATTATTGGCGGCCCCCCTTGTCAAGATTTTTCAAGTGCCGGATCGAGAAATGAGAATTTAGGACGTGCAGAGCTAACTCTTTCTTTTGTTAATATCGTGGCTGCGATTAAACCTCAGTGGTTTGTCATGGAAAATGTCGAAAGAATCACAAAGAGTAAAGTTTTAAAGCAAGCCTTGAAAATTATGACAGAAAACCATTATAGCTTGACTTCTATGGTGCTTAATTCCAGTTATTGTGGAGTTCCTCAAGCTCGAAAACGATATTTTTTAGTTGGGGAGTTGGGCAATCTTAAAAGCGATCTAGGAAAATATTTGCTTAAAAATCAAGCTAAAAAACAAATGACTGTATTTGATTATTTACAAAATGACTTAAATATCGAGTATTACTACCGACATCCAAGAAGTTATCAAAGGAGAGGTATTTTTAGTATTTACGAACCGAGTCCGACGATTCGAGGAGTTAATCGACCAATCCCAAAGAACTATCGAAGGCATCCGGGAGATGCGTGCGCTCCAAATCCTTATTTAAGACCTTTAACAACGTTAGAACGAAGTTATATCCAAACTTTTCCAAAAAATTTCAAGTTTCAGGGAAACAAATCAGATTTAGAACAAATGATTGGTAATGCAGTTCCGGTTAAACTTGCCGAATATGTCGGTCGTTGCATTTTAGAATATGCAGAGGTGGAATTGCTTCAATCGAGCAAAGTTTGAAAAAGAACTCAGAATATTAACAGAGCGATCGCAATCTCCAAGAATGCTGATGTAACTTCTCCTCAACTTTTTCCTCCCACTGTGCCAAACGCTGCGGAAACTCCTCGCGATGCAATCCGCCCAGCCAAAAAATTAACGCATCTTCCCCAGTATCTTGATAGTACCCCTTGCGCCGTCCGGCGAGTTGAAAGCCAAACTTTTCGTACAGGGTTATTGCCCGTGGATTAGAATCGCGCACTTCTAACGTCGCTCGTTCTAACTTCCGCTCGACTGCTTTCTTCAATAACCCCAATAGTAACGCTTGTCCCAAACCTTGCCCTTGAAACTCCGGACGTACTGCTAATAATGTAATGTGCGCTTCTTCCAAAATCGCCCAAAAACAACCCATCCCCAAAAACGTTCCTTCTCCCACAACCGGCACGGATAAATACAACAGTTCGCTGTTCGGACTTTCTAACTCGCGCTGATAGCCATCCAGCGTCCACAAACCGCCCAAACACGCGCGATCGAGGTTGACAGCCGCTTCAAGTTGTGCTGTAGAGAAAGGTTGAAGGATGAGTTCTTGCAAAATCGCGTGCTGCTATGCAGATCCCTGCGGGATCCCCAGAGAAAATTCAATCTACAAATGCTATCAAATTTCGGGATGGCGCGGGGCGGGTTGCAGGTTAAGCTAAAAAGGGAGTTGCGCCTGCGTCGGCTCCCTTAGTCCCCGTAAAGCTAAACAACCCTATCATGTTATCGACCGAACCGAGAGTGCAAGAAAATCTCAGCTACCCTTATCTGCCGCCTCAAAACTCCCCTCAAACCTCCCTCTCTCCCAACCAACAACTTCTTCCCCTTACCGCTAAAATTAACGATCGCGATCGCCTCGAAATTGGCGGTTGCGATGTAACCGCCCTCGTCGAACAGTTTGGCTCTCCCCTCTACATTGTCGATGAACTCACCCTCAGAACGACCTGCGCTCAATATCGCGACGCATTCGCCACCTATTACCCCGGCACTTCCCAAGTCATCTACGCCTCCAAAGCTTGGAGTTGCCTAGCCATCTGCGCCATAGTCGCCAGCGAAAACTTAGGATTCGATGTCGTCTCCGGCGGCGAACTCTACACCACCCTCAAAGCGGGCGGCAATCCCGAAACCATTTATTTCCACGGCAATAACAAATCGCGCGAAGAACTCAGCTTCGCCCTCGATCGCGGCTGTACCATTATCGTCGATAACCGTTTCGAGCTAGAAATGCTCTGCGATGTCGCCGCCCATCGCCCCCACCCCGCCCGCATGATGATTCGCCTCACTCCAGGAATCGAATGCCACACCCACGAATACATTCGCACCGGCCACATTGATAGTAAATTTGGCTTCGATCCCACCCAACTTCAGGATATTTTTACCTTTATCGCCCAAAAACCGCAATTAAACTGTATTGGCTTGCACGCACACATCGGATCGCAGATTTTCGAGCGCCAGCCTCACCAAGATTTAGCGGGCGTATTAGTCGATTGGATGGAAAAAGCGATCGCGTGCGGACTGCCCATCGCAGAACTCAACATTGGCGGTGGATTGGGCATTCGCTACACCGAATCCGACGATCCCCCGAGCATTGACGAATGGGTCAAAGCCGCCTGCAACGCCATCGTCAAAGCTTGCCAAACCAAAGGACTCCCCCTCCCCAAACTGCTCGCCGAACCCGGACGCTCCCTCGTCGGTTCCTCCTGCATCACCGCCTACACCGTCGGCAGTAGCAAAGTCGTCCCCGGAATCCGCACCTACATTGCCGTTGATGGCGGAATGTCCGACAATCCGCGCCCGATTACCTATCAATCCGTCTATCGCGCCGTCCTCGCTAACCGGATGTCCGCCCCGCCTAGCGAAACCGTCACCGTTGCAGGCAAACACTGCGAGTCTGGGGATATTGTCCTCAAAGATGCCCACCTGCCGCCAACTCAACCGGGCGACATTCTTGCTATCTTAGCCACGGGAGCCTATAACTACAGTATGGCTTCCAATTACAATCGCCTCTCGCGTCCTGCTGCGGTGGTGGTTCGCGAGGGTTTAGCCTCTCTCATTTTGGAACGAGAAACTTACGAAGATCTCGTTCGCCAAGATCGTTTGCCCGAACATCTCGCCCTACCTCCAAAAGAGTAGGAGGAATCGGTTGCACCCGAGTTGCGCTATCCAACGCGCGCTTTACCCGGGAAAGCAATTTTTCCTTCGTAAAATTTTAATTGATTCGCTCCTTCCTCATTCCTCTTTCCCCATGTCGGGTTTTACCCCGGACTTTGCCCGGATTTCCGCTTGGCTGATTTATAGCGTCGATATTGGATTGGTTTTAATCCTCATCTACCTCATGCTCCTCATTATTGGGGAGCGTCGAACGTTGTGGATGTTGCGCGGTTTCATCCTGCTCATGCTAGCAGCCGTCGTCACCCAGCAGTTAAAGTTATACCTGCTGAGCTTCGTGCTAGAAAAATTAGTCATTGGGGCAGCAGTCGCAATGGCGGTCATTTTCCAGTCCGATTTGCGAAAGTTTTTAGAGCAGTTGGGGCGAGGCGAAATTCTCGAAATTTTTCAACCTTCGCGCCGCTCTCCGCCCAAATCGGACAGTACAATTGACGAAATTGTCGATGCAGTGAAAGAACTCTCGCAAAATCGCACGGGCGCGCTCATTATTTTAGAAACCAGCGGGCCGATTGACGAGCGAGATGTCGCAGTACCGGGAGTCGTGCTGAATGCAGAGATTTCCAAAGAACTGTTGCAGACGATTTTCCAAACTTCAACGCTGCTGCACGATGGTGCAGTACATATTCGCGGTTCTCGAATTCTAGCGGCGGGAACGATTTTGCCGCTGTCGGAACGAAAAGCGTCGCGTCAGTTGGGGACGCGCCATCGTGCGGCAATGGGACTAGCCGAACGGGTGGAAAATTGTATCTGTATTGTCGTTTCCGAGGAAACGGGATCGATTTCTTTGGCGGAGGGACGAACGCTCAATCGTCCGCTGACGAGCGCTCGGTTGAAGGAACTGCTGGAAGCGAAGTTTTCGGCTTCGGTGGAACGGGAAGCGGTGGGCGCGCCGAAGTTGGGACGGCTAAGCCGTCAAATTGGTTCTTTGGGGCGAGGGGTTTGGAAGCGTGTTGTCCATCGCGACAGTTCGAGTGCGGATGATAAAAAACGCCAATCCCGTTGAAGCAGCCCTCGCGGTATACTTATTAAGATTTTTAACAAAAAAGGTTTGGCAACTGAATTTTCTCGAGATTATGCTTGGAGATAGGAACAAATATCCTGGTTTCCTCGTTAGGGGAACGTTAAAGGAAAATAGACTGATATCCTTTTAAGCTGCCCATGACTGCGAGTAAAAGTATCTATTTGGAAACGTTGCCCCCCGATCTCGATCGCGATGCCCTGCCCGCTCACATCGCAGTCATTATGGACGGCAACGGTCGTTGGGCGAAGCGCCAAGGACTGCCGCGATTTATGGGGCATCGGCGCGGTGTCGATGCGTTGAAGGATTTGTTGCGCTGCTGCAAGGATTGGGGCGTGGGCGCGCTGACGGCTTATGCGTTTTCGACGGAAAATTGGGGACGACCGCTCGAAGAGGTGGAATTCTTAATGGCGCTGTTCGAGCGAGTGCTGCGGCGGGAGCTACAAGAGATGATGGCGGAGGATGTGAAAATTCGCTTCGTGGGGAATTTGAAGGCGCTACCGCCTTCGCTGCAAGATGAAATTGCGCGCTCGATGGACGATACGAAGGACAATCGCGGCATTCAATTTACGGTGGCGACGAATTACGGCGGACGGCAGGAGATTTTAAATGCTTGTCGCGCGATCGCGTCCCGCGTTAAGGAGGGAACGCTGCACGTCGAACAAATTGACGAAGCGGTATTCGAGCAAAATTTGTATACCGCTGGATTGCCCGCCCCCGATTTGTTGATTCGCACCAGCGGCGAGATGCGCATTAGTAATTTTTTACTGTGGCAGATGGCTTATGCGGAGATTTATGTCACGCAAACGGCTTGGCCGGATTTCGATCGCACTGAGTTTCATCGCGCCTTGCTGAGCTATCAACAGCGCGATCGCCGTTTTGGTAAGGTGAAAATGTAACGCGCTGGTTTAAACTGGAGGCACATTTTTTGCTCCTCAACGATGGATATTAGAATTGGGAACGGTTACGACATTCATCAGTTAGCGCCCGATCGCGCTTTGATTTTAGGCGGCGTAAATATTCCCCACGAACTCGGTTTGCTCGGTCACAGCGATGCCGACGTATTGACTCATGCGATGATGGATGCGATGTTAGGCGCGTTGAGTTTGGGCGATATCGGGCATTACTTTCCCCCCAGCGATCCGAAATGGAAGGGAGCCGATAGCATTGAGTTATTGAAGCAGGTTAACGAGTTGGTGCGATCGCGCGGTTGGGAAGTCGGCAATATTGATTCGACTCTCGTCGCCGAACGCCCCAAACTCAAGCCCCATATTGCGGCTATGCGCGATCGCTTAGCCGCAGCGCTGGAGATTGAAAGCGATCGCGTCGGAATTAAAGCCACCACCAACGAAAAATTAGGCCCTGTCGGGCGGGAAGAAGGTATTGCCGCCTATAGCGTCGTTTTACTCGTCGCGCGCCGAGAGAACGTTAAGGGTTAGTGCTAAAGCGTTTCTAAAAAAGCCAGCGGGCGACTCATATTCGCGGCAAAACCGAGAATCCCGCGATCGCGATGTTCGTACAACAGTTTCCCCCCCGCATCGAACCAAAACGTCCCGCCGCGCTGGGTAATATAAGCCATATCGGGGACATACGTTGACCAATGACTCAAAACTTCCGTCATGTTTCGCAAGCGCAGCGTTGCTAGTTCAAAAGGGCGCTGAAACCCTTTTCCGCCTGCGAAGCGAAAGACAGAACCGGAGAGGGGCGGTAGCGGTGCAGTGCGGACGACTTCATTATCGCCGATGAGTTGGGGGGCGGCGCGATCGCCTTTATACCCCCGCAAGACTTCCCGCAGCGTTCCGGGGCTGCCAATTCCGGCGCACATCAACAGCAAATTAAACCCCACCGGAAGAGCGAGCGTAAGTCCGGGGTAAAGTTGCAGTTGGCGGTGCAAACTCGCATCGCGATCGACAAACAAATGTTGCGCCGAAAAACCCGTATAGTTGCAAAATTGTTGTCCAGAGGCGCGATCGCCAATTCCCACTGCGCGAACCGCTATATTTTTAGATTCTAGGACTTCTTTCTCTTTCTCCAGCCACCAAGCATATTCCAGACTGTCGAAATCGCCCAATTGCGGCCAAACCAAAACGAGGAGCGATGAAGCTTTTTCGCAATCTTGTAAAATCGGAAGCATTGCACCATCGCTGACGCGCTGGCGTTGAGTTTGTTGAAAAATTGCGTAAGAATCGAGCATCTTTAAAGAACGCTAAAGCGAGTCAGATAGCTAGATTTTACCGCGACTTCAAACATCCGCGCGCGATCTTCTCCTGCGTTGAGTTGTCCACCACATTGTAATTCCCGTCACCGCCAAAAACAGTAAACCCGCTGCATTGAGAAAGGGATAAATCTTTTCTAAATTCAACGCCCCAAAATGTCCTTTATGCCATTGGATTAACCAATTAAAACCTTCATCGCGATCGAGGATTTCGAGCATTTGATAAAGGCTTCCTGTTGTTAAAGTCAATAAAACTGGCAGTACCATAATCGGCGCGAGACTGCTGTGTAGTCTGCGAAAGTTTGAAATTGTCTTGCTCATCGCGATCTAGGGATAAAGTTTGGTTGAAGGGCAACTTTTTATTGTCTTATCCAATATCCTGGAGATTCGCCCTTAATTTCTATCATATTAATAATCAAGCTTTTTGAGAACCCTCTCTTAATTTATTGTCAAACTTCTAGGTTTAATCTCAACCGATATAAGCTCCAATGTTAGAGCGAAAATAGTGCGCTTAAAAAAACAATCTATTATTAATCTCAATAATGAATGACGCTTAACGATTATTCATTGGAAATAAAATAAAATTCCCTAAACAGAGTCAGAGGTTAGCTGTACTGCGCTCCCCCATTAATGGCTTGTGCGAGATAGGATAAAAGAAAAAGATTGTCATCTTCGCTTTGTCGCAATGATGCCATCTCCCCGTCACTGTCCTGACAAATGAGAGCGCTACGGTAGAGGTATCAGGCAAAGAGATGCTAAAGCAAGAGGAGCAACGACGATGCAATTACACCCAAAACGAGAAGAAGATTCAGATTTTAAAACCCTTCATTTAGAAGAGCGCCCGAAAGCGCCAAATCGCGCTCCAGCAAAACTTGTGGGCGTTTTGTCCTTGCTACTGCTCGGTGCAGGAGTGGGTACGGCGGGAACGTATTTATATCAACAAAAACCGATTGAAAGCGATTCGGCTACGATTCTCGCCCCCTCTAAACCCTTAGCGAGCCTGCCTCCGGCGAGTACAGGCGCAAGCGCCCCGAATTGGATAGCCGATATCGTCAAACAAGTCGGCCCGTCGGTGGTGCGAATCGACTCATCGCGCACGGTAGAAAATCCGGCAGCCGATCTGTTTAATAATAATCCCTTCTTCGGTCGCTTTTTCGGGCCGAATATGCCGCAAATGCCGGATAAGGAGATTCAACGGGGTACGGGTTCGGGATTTATTACAACCTCTGACGGACGTATCCTTACGAATGCTCACGTTGTCGATGGTGCGGATCGGGTAACGGTGACGTTGAAGGACGGGCGCACATTTGAGGGAAAAGTGCTGGGAACCGATAGCGTAACCGATGTGGCGGTGGTGAAAATCGAAGCGACGAATCTGCCGACGGTGAAAACGGGCGATTCTGAGGCGCTGCAACCGGGCGAAGCGGCGATCGCGATCGGCAATCCCTTGGGGTTAGATAATACCGTTACCGCCGGGATTATCAGCGCGACGGGGCGCACGTCCGGACAAATTGGGGTTCCCGACAAGCGCGTGGATTTCATTCAAACCGATGCAGCGATTAACCCCGGAAATTCTGGCGGTCCGCTATTGAACGCGCGCGGCGAAGTGATTGGGATGAATACGGCGATTATCCAAGGCGCGCAGGGACTCGGTTTTGCGATTCCCATCCAAACCGCCCAGCGCATCGCCGAACAGTTGGCGCGATCGGGTAAAGTGGAACACGCTTACCTCGGCGTACAAATGGTGACGCTGAGTCCCGATGTCAAACAGGAAATTAATAGCAATCCGAATAGCGGTTTGAGCGTTCGCGAAGATCGAGGCGTGTTGGTGGTGCGCGTCATGCCCAATTCGCCAGCCGAAAAAGCCGGATTGCGCGCGGGCGATGTCATAGGGAAAGTAGACGGACAAAGCGTCAGCGATGGTAATATCCTCCAGCAAACGGTAGAAAAGGCGCAAGTCGGTCAAACATTGCGTTTTGAAGTGAGTCGTAACGGACAAACGATAAATTTGAACGTTAAAGCGGGGACTTTCCCGAACCAACAGAGTGCGCCACAGAACCGGATGCCGTTGAATCGTTAAATACGGTAAGTTCGACGAAGCCTGAAATTTAGATTGTGTCGTTAACTGAGAGCCTTATCGCTTTCGTAGGCAGTCATAAGATTCGGGTTTCGATCGAACTTCGCGAACTCATCATTCAAAAATTTCCTATCTTCAGAGTATGATGGCCACTGTTGGATGGATAGAAAAGACAGGATGCGAAAGGGACGATACGCCCAAAACGTTATTGCTGTAAGCGCTGCGGCAATTTTAGCAGCGCTTTTGGGATCGGGGTTGTATTTAGTGAAGGAAAGGGGTGGACTGGGGCTACTGAGTCGTCAATTTTTTCCTTCAAAAAACGCATCGCCCGAACCGGGTGTAGATCGGGACTCTCGGGTGTTACCTTTAGTAGCGATCGCTCCAGAACAGCGCAGACCGCAACTCGAGGAGATTGCCGCCTCCCCAGATTCTTCCTACGATCGCAGTCGCGCCCGCTACTTGCTCGCTAGCGATTGGATTGAAGCACTTGAAGGCGGTAATGCCTTGCGCGCCCTCGAAGGACTCGATCGCGAGTATCCCATCCTCGCACCGATGATTCTGCTCAAGCGAGCGCGCGCCTACGAACTGACGAACGATTTGTCGAAATCGCGACAAGTTTTAGAAAAGTTGGTGAAAGAATACCCCGACTCCTTAGTCACTGCCGAAGCGCTCTACAAACTCGGCAAAGGCGATCCCGAAAATCACGAACTCGCTCTGACGAAATTTCCGACGCATCCGATCGCGCATCAAATTGCGATCGAGCGTCTCGATCGCGATCCCAATCAGTTGCCCATGTTACTGTTTCTAGCGCGTAACGCGCCAGAAATCGACAGGATCGGCGAAATTCGCGATCGCCTCGTGCAAAAATTCGGCCCCGAACTCGCTCCCCAAGATTGGGAAGTCATTGCCGACGGTTATTGGGAAGCTCGCGCTTATCGCAACGCTGCCGTTACTTACAGCAAGCTACCCAACTCAGCTAAATCCCTTTATCGCATCGCGCGCGGCAGCCAACTCGTCGGGGATACGACCAAAGCGATCTCCACCTATCAAATCCTCGTTAACGCCTTTCCTCAAGCCGAAGAAACCGGCCGCGCCCTCCTGCATTTAGCCAATTTATCGCCTCAGCCCCAAGCGCTGACTTATCTCAGCAGTGCTGTCGATCGCTTTCCCGATCTCGCTCCGACGGCCCTAAAACGCAAAGCCGACCTCCACGAGAAGCTCAAACAAGGTCAACTCGAAGCTCAAACGCGACAGATCCTGCTCGACAATTACCCCAACTCCGACGAAACGGCGGAATACCGCTGGAAGATAGCCAAACAGCTAGCGAGTGCCGGAAACTACGCTCAAGCGTGGAAGTGGGCGCGCCCCATCGCCGCCAATACTTCCGATAGCGCGATCGCGCCTAAAGCTGCCTTCTGGGTCGGAAAATGGGCCGCCCAACTCAATCGCAGCAAAGACGCGCAATCGGCTTTTGAATACGTTCTTACTAAATATCCGACTTCTTACTATGCTTGGCGCTCGGCTGCAATTTTGGGCTGGGATGTCGGCAATTTTAATACCGTGCGTTCGATGACCCCCGAAGTGGTCAACCCGACGTTTCGACCCGCTCCCCCCGCCGGTTCGGAGATGTTTAAGGAGTTGTATCAACTCGGTCAAAATGGCGACGCGCAGGAACTTTTCCAAGCCGAAGTGGGCAATCGAGAACTCACGGTTCCCGAACGATTTACGAAAGCTCTGTTCGTGCTAGCCCAAGGTCAGTACCAACAAGGGATCGCGCAGATTTTGGATTTAAGGAAGCTCGAAGAACCGCAAGCGAAGGAGGAATGGAAAGCGCTGCGCAAAGATCCGCAATATTGGCAAGCATTGTTCCCTTTCCCTTACGAGCAAGAAATTCTTAAATGGTCCGCCCAGCGCAAAATCAACCCGCTGTTGGTGGTTTCGTTGATGCGGCAAGAATCCCGCTTTCAGAAAGATATTCGCTCTCCAGTTGGTGCGACGGGGTTAATGCAGGTGATGCCCGCGACGGGGCAAGAAGTGGCTAAAAAAATTGGTTTGACGCAGTATTCGCTAACCAACCCTGAAGATAATGTTGCGATCGGTACGGCTTATTTAGATTACACCCACGAGCAATATGCCAACAATTCGTTGATGGCGATCGCGAGTTACAATGCCGGTCCGGGCAACGTCAGTTCTTGGTTACAACGCTTCAATCCTCAAGATCCGGATTCGTTCGTCGAACAGATTCCCTTTGCAGAAACTCAGGGTTACGTCGAATCTGTATTTAGTAACTATTGGAATTACTTGAGGATTTATAATCCCGAGATTGCTGAAAAACTTTCTCTGTAAAAATACCGGTAGCAGTGGGTCGCGAGGTCGTCGCTAGAATAATTCATGAAAATGTTCAGGAATTTTATGGGGATCGCCTTATAATTGATTTGACAACCTACGCCGACGGTTTAGGTTTGCCCCACTCTCTCTCAAAGTTTGACTTTACTGCTTCGCGATAAGCGGGCTGAGTCTTCCCTTTAGGAGTACAGGGATTTCCCTAGGCGGCTAGCTGCCTCAAAAGGGTTTCCTTCGGTAGCGTGAGTTATAAGAATGATTGAGTGTTACCTCAACCTGTCGGTTGGTTTGATAATATCGCGATCGCTAGTCGAACGTAGCCTTATATGAGCTACTGCATCAATCCTCGTTGTCCGAATCCTCGCAATCCGGTCGATATTGATAGCCATTTTTGTCGTCATTGCGGTTCTTGCTTGCTATTATTCGACGGCTATCGCGCCGCCCGAATTATGAGCGACAACAGCGGTTTTGCGATCGTTTACGAAATCTCTGATGGAACGACGCACAAAATACTCAAGGCGCTTAAGCCCGCCCACAACGAGAATAAGAAGGTTGTTGAATTGTTTCGACAAGAGGCCTCACTCCTCAGCCAACTCAGACATCCCGGTATCCCCAAAGTTGAAGCGAATAGTTATTTCCTGTATACCCCACGCGATGGGGGCGAACCCCTCCATTGCTTCGTAATGGAAAAGATCGAAGGGCCTACTTTGAAAGAGTGGATGCACCAACAAGGTAACTTATTGATTAGCGAGCGCCAAGCCCTCCATTGGATCAAGCAATTAGCAGAAATTTTGCAAGTCGTTCACCAACAAAATTTCCTTCATCGCGATCTTAAATTACAGAATATTATGTTGCGCCCTAACGGTCAACTCGTATTGATTGATTTTGGTGCGGCGCGCGAAATAAGCTACAGTTATCTCGCTCGGACGGGAGTCTCCCGTCCAGGGGCAAAGATTAGTTCGGCTGGATATACGCCCCCAGAACAAGCGAAAGGTCACGCCGTTCCTCAGTCCGATTTTTATGCCTTGGGTCGGACTTTTATCTATTTATTGACCGGTCAACAATTTGGTGAAGGTAACGTGCTTTACGATCCCTTAACGGATAAATTAAACTGGAGAAAATACGCGCTCGATATTTCGTCCGAATTTGCCGATTTTCTCGATCGCTTGATGGCATCGAAAGCAAGCGATCGCCCAAAAGATGCAGGAGAAATTATTAAAACAGTTAATCAATTGTTGCAAAGCGCTCGCGATCGCCATCCACCCAATAATGGACGCAGAATTCCCCTCACCGACCTCCATCTGTCACCCGACAGTCCCACGCTAACGCAAGGGACTCAGGACTCATCGAACCGACATTTGACGTTAGCAAGCTTAGCCATAGCTTGGGTCGCTGTTTGGGGACAGCGGGAGTTGGTAAACTTATCGCACCCTCTTTAGCTTAAATCTATTCGGCATCTCCAAAAATTTCCTTGAAACCCTTGATACGCTGTACAAAAATTGGGGTTTCTGGAGATGTCTATTCGGCATCGAGTTGACGAATCACTCGGCAAGGATTGCCAACAGCAACGACATTCGCCGGAATATCTTTAACTACGACACTCCCCGCGCCAATCGTCGTATTATCGCCAATAGTTACGCCGGGGCAGATAACAACATTTCCGCCCAGCCAAACGTTATTACCGATTTTAATCGCGGCGGCGGATTCTTTGCCGGAGAGTCTTTCTTGGGGATTTACCGGGTGCGTTGCGGTATAAATTTGGACATTGGGCCCCAATAAAACATCATCGCCAATTTCAACGCGATTGCAGTCTAAAATGATGCAGTTAAAGTTAAAGTAGACGCGATCGCCGGTAAAAATATTGCTGCCGTAGTCGCATTGACGACTCCCCGTCCTAAAGGAGCGGGGATTCTCGCATCATAGGGAGATTCTAGAAGGGGCATAGACCCCAACCCCGATATCTTTACCCTCAACGAGCGTTGATGCGATCTGCCCGACCGCATTTAATCCTCTTTCTTTCACCACTTGCGCGGCTGCCACGTCTCGATTTGTGGTATAGCCGCAACTATCACAATGATGGACTCTTTGAGCTAGGGTTTTCTTTCCACAATTCGTCCCGCAATTCGGACAGACCTGGCTTGTCTCCCTCGCATCCACTCTGGCAAAATACACACCTCTTTTCCAGCAGACATGACTGAGAATATTCAGGAAAGAACCCCATGCCGCGTCCAGGCAGGCTTTTCTTAAAGCCGAGCGACCGAGCGCTTTCAGATTCAAGTCCTCAGCAAATATCATCCCTACTCCATCGCATAATCGATGAGCCAACTTAAAAAAGAAGTCCTTACGGCAGTTGTGTATCTTTTCATGGAGCAGCCCAATCTGACGCTTAATTCTCAACCAGCGCCTCGAACCCTTAGTCTTGTTCTTCAGTCTTCGTTGCAGCAATTTAAGCTCGCCTTCAAAGCGCTTGAAGAATCGATGACCTTTAATCAGTTCGTTTTCACTGGTAGCAATGAAATCATTGAGTCCCAGATCGATCCCAATAGCGTAGCCATGAGGACTGATAGCCGGAACGTCTACATCGCACCCGATAGAAACCGAGACGTAATAGCCGCTGGCTTTTTTGATAACCCGGATTTGCTTGCAAGTAAAACCGTCGGGGATGTCTCGCGAGTTGTGAAATTTGACCTTACCGATTTTAGGAAGGTCGATCGCATCTTTTCCTACTGCATCCGACTTAATTTGAGGGAATACAAACGACCGCATTACTTTCTTGAAACGCGGAAACCCAAATCCTCTTTCCCACATATTCACGAATGCAGTCTCTACTTGTTTTAGAGTTTGCTGCAAGACTTGAGATTGGGGGACTTTAAGATTTGGGTTGGTTTGCTTTGCCTGAGTCAGAGATTTACATTGACTGGCATAAGTCGGACGTTTTGAGTCAGCGGGGATGATGTATTCAGACCGAAGTTCGCATCGGTCGATTAGGCATTTTCTGGAGTTGACCCAATCCTTTCGCTCTCTCAGTGCAAAGTTATAAACCGAACGACAAACATTTAGCCACTCATCAAGAGTGGCAGACTGTTCTGCTGTTGGGTCTAACTTATATTGGTACGAAAGGATAAGCATCTTACAAAAGAGTCTGATGTTTTATAACGATAGCATAAAAGCCGCCCTGGAAGGGCAGGGCTTTAAACCCAGGTTCTTCAGTAAGTTGGCGATCGCGAGGCAAATACAGTTCGCCCGCCAGCATTTTTTGCTTTTCCGTCTTCATACTCTTTTAGATTTCATCGATCGCGTCGGGATCGACCCCTAACGCTCGTAACTGCTGGGCTAATCGTTCGGCGCGTTGGGATTCGGCTTCGGCGCGTTGAGATTCGATTTCAGCGCGTTGGCGTTCGGCTTCGGCGCGTTGAGATTCGGCTTCAGCGCGTTGGCGTTCGGTTTCAGCGCGTTGAGATTCGATTTCAGCGCGTTCTTTACCCATAAGCAAAAGATTGCCCTCTAAATCCCACCAACGCAACCAAGGTAAGTCAGCTTCCAGATATTCTCCCTGCCAAAGACCGAGTTCGACTCCCAGAGGCGCGATGGGATAATGACCGCGACTGTTGGCAGAGATTAGCTCGAAACGATTTTCAATCAGATGGTAGACTTCAACGCTGGGGCGACGCACTTCATAGATCGCGTAAAAAGCAGGGCGAATTGCTTGTTCGTATACCCAAAATTTACCCGTAAAGGGAGTGCGATCGCGCTCTTCCGAACCGTTACCAGAAACAAACTCGATAACAATCAGCGGGGCGATATGTTCTTGCCAAAGAACGTAGGAACGCCGCAGTTGACCGTTGAGGGTGGGGGGGACGTTGGGAACAAGGAACCAATCGGGGGATTCTGCACCGCGTTCAGGCGGTTCTGGAGGTTGAGCGATTCTCCAGTAAATTCCGGAATCTTGACCGATGCAGTATTGTCCGTCGGGATATTGTTGTTGGAGGTGCGGCAGGATGGAGTCGGTGAGGATGATACTCTGGGGGTGTTCTTGATGGTTCTTCACAAACGTACCGTCGGAGTCGGGAAGCTGGGTATGGTCGGGAAGAGAGGTATAACCGAGTTCGGTTGGGGTGAGGGCGGAAGTCATCGGGGTTAGGCGAGCGGGTTTTTAACGCTTTCTACGAAAAAGGGCATTGCCAAAGCGATGCCCTTCTATCTAGTGTATTCAATTTGAACAAAAATTCAACAAGCCGCAAAATTTAGATGCTATAAATAGGCATCCAAGGCTTCGGCGAGAATTTCGGTCATCGATTTCCCGCGTTCGGTGGCGGCTTTTTTGACGCGCTCGTACATTTCATCGTATACGCCGATGCGATAGCGGATTTTGCGACTTTTGCTAGGACGTTTAGGCTGTTCCTCGCTTCCGGGTTGGTAGGTGCTGGAGAATTGATGCAGGGCCTCGAAACCGACGCGATCGCAAAATTCCCCAAATGTCTCTCCCGTTTTCTTGTCCTGTTTGAAGTAAACCAACAAAGGTTCGAGAAAACTTTCTAAGTTACTGATGTGAAGTTTTTCGACGAAGGGACGCGCGAGGCGGGTTTGGTCGGCGCTTCCGCCCAACCACATTTGATAAGTATCCGGCCCGTTACCGACAAATCCCAATTCTGCCATGTAGGGGCGCGCGCAACCGTTGGGGCAACCCGTCATGCGAATGACGAATTGTTCTGCTCCGAGTCCGAGTTGGTCGAGTTGGGCGCGGATGCGAGCGATGATTCCGGGGATGGCGCGCTCGGATTCGGCGGTGGCGAGTCCGCAGGTGGGCAGGGCGGGGCAAGCCATTGCGTAGCGCTGGAGGGGGTCGATCGCGTCGGGATTGGTGACAATGCCGTTGCGATCGCAGATTTCCTGAATCTTACCCTTCAGTTCCGGCTCGATTTCGTAGAGAATAATATCCTGGTTAGGGGTGAGGCGGATCGGGATTTGGAACTGCTCGACGATTTCCCGTAGCGCTGTTCTCAAGCGGAAATTTCCTTCATCTTTCACCCGACCGTTTTCAACGGATATCCCTAAAAACAGTTTGCCGTCGCCCTGTTCGTTCCAGCCCAAATAATCCCGGTATTTCCACGGCGGTAATTCTCGGTAGGACTCCAAGGGTTTCCCAAAATATTCGGTAACTTTAGTACGGAATTGCTCGACTCCCCAATCGTGGAGCAAATACTTCATTCTGGCATGGCGGCGGTTAACGCGATCGCCGTAATCCCGCTGCGTGGCGACAATCGCTTTCACTAAATCGAAAACGTCTTCTTTACCCACATAGCAAATTTCGTCAGCCATGCGCGCGAATGTTTCTTCTTTGTTATGCGTGCGGCCTAAACCGCCGCCCGCTAAGACGTTGAATCCTTGCAGTTCGCCGTTTTCGTCGGTCAGCACCACTAAGGTTACATCCTGCGTGTAGAGGTCGATGGAGTTTTCGCCCGGAATGGTGACGCAGCACTTGAATTTGCGGGGCATATAGTGCGCGCCGTAAATTGGTTCTTCGCCTTCATGAACAATTGTGCCGTTACCATTGCGCTGTCGCGCTGCCTTCACTTCCGGTGCTTCTTCGCCGCTGATAACTTTTTCGCCGTCTAACCAAATTTCGTAGTACGCGCCGGTTTGGGGAGTGAGGAGGTCGGCAACCTTTTCTGCGTATTCCCACGCATACTGATAGTCAGCGCGATTTTTGTAGGGCGCGGCGGGGGCCATTACGTTGCGGTTGAGGTCGCCGCAAGCACCGAGGGTTGACCCCATGCTGTTGACAATGGCACTAATGGAAGCCTTGAGATTCTTTTTCAGGATGCCGTGGATTTGAAAGCCTTGGCGGGTGGTGGCGCGCAACGTCTGGTTGCCGTATTCTTCGGAGAGGCGATCGAGGGTGAGGTACAGTTGAGGGGGGACAAACCCGCCGGGATTGCGGGTACGCAGCATCATTTGGTAATCTTTTTCCTGCCCCTTGACTCGATTATCGCGGTTATCTTGTTGGTAGGAACCGTGATATTTCAGGATTTGAATCGCATTCTCGCTGAAATGGGTGGTATCTTCGAGGAGTTCGGTCGCGAGGGGTTCGCGCAGGTAGTTACTGCGTTCTTTGAGAGCCTCGATTTTGGACAGTTGGCGTTCTTGGGGAGAAATAGGGGTATTAACCATTGATGTTACATATAAGGATTAGCATTGGCTGAATTCCCGGTAAGTCTATCGAGATTGGTGGGAATTGCGATCGCTAACTATAATCCTAGTCTGTTTTCGAGACGCGCGATCGCGCCTGCCTTTGTTAAGAATCCTTAAGAGCGATCGTTCGCTCCTTCAAACGCAGCAATCGCCAATCAATCTGCCCTACATTCCTCGGAGCGAGCGTTCGAGCCATCAGTATCCCTCGCTCCGATACCCAACCGGGTTAGTACGAGGCCTTACACTCACCGCAAAATCCGCAAAGAAGTAATTCGTAACGGTGAAGGAGAGAGCGCTACTATAAAGAAGTTTATCAATTAACTCACTTTTCTGTTGCGATTGCCGAACTCTTGTATTCAGGAAAAAGACAATGCCCCCCACAGAACTGATTTATCTTGCCGGAGCATTTTTACTCCTGATTAGTATTTTCTCAAGTCAACTCGCTAATAAGTTTGGGATACCCGCCCTCCTCTTTTTTCTCTTGACGGGCTGGCTGATGGGACAAGTTGGCGGCTTTCATATAGATAGCCCGATAATTGCAAGATTAGTGGGCGATTTTGCCCTTAGTTTTATTCTCTTTACTGCCGGTCTCGATACGCAGTGGAAGGAAATTAGACCCGTTCTCTGGAATGGGTTAAAACTTTCCACAATTGGTGTTTTCATGACCATGCTGCTGCTCGGCATTTTTGCTTGGCTGATGCTTGACTCGTTTAGCTCTTTTTCAATTGGTGTTAAAGGAATTTCGTTTTCAGAAGCCTTACTGCTAGCGGCTATTGTTTCTTCAACAGATGCTGCTGCGGTCTTTTCAGTCTTGCGCTCCAGCCAGATCGAACTCAAGGGGAATATTAAACCGCTTTTAGAACTGGAATCAAGCAGTAATGACCCGATGGCAGTTCTGCTAACGACTACTATTCTCAATTTATTAATTGGGGAAAATGTTTCGGTTGTTCGGAGTATATTTTTTCTAATTCTTCAGTTAATCGTAGGAATAGCAGTAGGATTTCTAGCCGGTAAAGGTTCGATTTTACTTCTCAATCGTTTGCGTTTAAATGCGCTGGGTCTATACGCGGTTGCTTCTATCGCTCTTGTCCTGCTAACTTATAGTACGAGTACATTTTTAAAGGGAAATGGTTTCTTGGCGGTCTATATTGCAGGAATTGTTCTGGGAAATCATCGCCTCAAGCATCAAGATTATCTGTACGGTTTTCATGACGGTTTTGCTTGGTTAATGCAAATTATCATGTTTCTATCTCTGGGAATGCTAGCAGTTCCCTTTCAGGCTCAACTCTCTACTCTAGCGGGGGTAGCGATCTCGATTGGTTTATTTATGATGTTTGTCGCTCGTCCTCTCGGCGTTTTTATTAGCCTTTTAGGAACAAAGATGACTTTCTCAGAAAAACTTCTCATTGCTTGGGTGGGTTTGCGAGGATCGGTTCCGATTGTCCTCGCAACCTTTCCTCTATCTGTAGGAATCGAGCAAGCTGGAGAAATCTTTGTAGTTGTCAGTTTTATCGTGGTTATGTCTGTCTTTATCCAGGGGTTATCTTTACCCGTGATTGCTCGGCGACTCGGGTTAGTTGTCAATTAACAGAAAGGCGTTATGTCTCTATTCAAAAGATACTGTATTTGGCAGCAATTAATGGTAGCAGTATTTTTAATCGGGTTAATCTCCTGCTCTAATGGCACTTTTAACGGCAGTGAAAGACAGCAACAAAATCGAATAGACCAGCTTCAAAGCATCCCATTAAATTCTCAAAAAATTGTGAGAGGTCAGACGGTATATGTGCCGATCTATTCTCATATCTACTACTACAATAGACAAGAGCATACCCTGAATTTATCTGCTACCCTCAGTATTCGCAATACCGATCTGACAAATTCAATTATTATTACTGCTGTACGTTACTACGACACGAACGGTCAACTGCTCGAGCAGTTTATTAAAAATCCCGTGGAACTTAAGCCCCTCGCATCCACAGACGTTTTTATCGGAGAAAATGATGTGACGGGAGGTTTAGGAGCCAACTTTATTGTTGAATGGGCGGCAGAGAAACAAGTTTACGAACCCGTCATTGAAGCTGTTATGATTAGCACGGCTTCTGCCCAAGGAATTTCCTTTGTTAGTCCCGGTCGAGTTCTCCAGGAATATAGTCAAAAAAATTGAATTTATAGCGCTACTTGAAATGTGAATGTCCGTTTATATAGCGTTTTTCTTTTGTGTGAGGTACAGATACAAAAATGAAATCGGTAGGGGCGCGGATTTCGAGGTCGCCTCGAAATTAAACGCCGCCCCGTAGGGGCGAATGGTATTCGCCCGCTGGGTGTACCTCATTCATGTGAAAACTGCTATAAATGCACCAAAGTCTTAGCTGGTGGGCATTGCCCACCCTACTACATTGACAAGCTTAAAACCGTGGGTAAAGATGATGGAGTTTAACCCGAGCATCTTCCGTTGTAAATTGCCATTTTACCACGGATTTCTCCCGATT